>NZ_JBNGGG010000006.1:0-274962 GCF_049974585.1 Streptomyces sp. UG1
CCAACGACCGAGATCCGCCAGCCTCATGGTGGTAGGAGCTCACCATGGCTTGATCCACAGCTCTTGACTATTGCTCCCGACGTCCTCGACAGAGTGAAGGCGCTGTCACTGCTGCCGGACGGGATGCATGTGACGACGGCGATGGTGGCAGCGTACTTCGAGGTCGCCGAGACAGTCATCAACAACCTGCTCAATCGCCACCGGCAGGAGCTGGAGTCCAACGGGCTGCGAGTACTTCGTGGCCCTGAGCTGCGAGAATTTAAGGAACTCAACTTGAGTTTCTATCAAAGCGGTTATCCACAGCCCCGCTCCAGCTTGGCCATCTGGTCACGCCGCGCTGTCCTCAACGTCGCCATGCTCCTCCGAGACAGCGATGTCGCTCGTCAGGTACGCACGTACCTCCTCGACATGGAGTATCTGGCGCGCACACAGCCTGTGGAAAGCCCGGCCCCCACTGACGTCGTCTCCCTCGACGACCGCATCGACCAACGCATCACCCACATCCTCGGCAAGACTGTCGTCCCCATGTTCAACGCCCTGATCGAAACGTCTGGCAAGCACCGCAGGGAGCTGATCGCGCTCCGCGCAGGTATCCAGCGCATCGAGCGACGGCTCCATCAGCACCACGCCCGATTGCAGAGGTTCGAAGGGGTGCGAGACGACCGCCCCGCCGCCGGAGTCATGGCTGCCATGAACGGCCACGCGTTCGAGCGTCACATTGCGAAACTCCTGAGCCGTGACAGCTGCACGAACGTCGTCGTACAAGGCGGTCGCGGCGACCGGGACGTCGACATCATCGCGCTCACGGCCGACGGACGGCGCCTCGTCACCCAGTGCAAGAGGTTGGCGCCCTACCTCTCCATCACCAGCCCGGACGTACAGAAGTTCGTCGGGTCGGCGAAGGTTCTGTACGGCGCGGATGTGGCGCTCTACGCGCGCCCCTTCACCCCGGAGGTGCATCGCCGCCGAGACCGGCATCACCGCCGTACGCCGCGGGGTACTTGAGGAGTGGAGCGCGAGCGAGCCGCTCAGGGTCCTGGAGTAGACAAGGCGTGACGCAGAAGGGTCCGAAGCCGCAAGGAATGGTTGCGGCTCCGGACCCAGTTTCGAGAGTGACAGCACGTCACTCTCGGGAAAACTACTGCAGCTCCTCCGGCGGAGTCCGCTCCCCATCCACCTTCTCCACCCGCTCCAGCTCCCCCCACACAATGTACCGGTACCGGCTCGTGTACACCGGCGTGCACGTCGTCAGCGTGATGTAGTGGCCCGCCTTCGTCTTGCCCGACTCCTTCGGGACGGCGGAGAGGACCTTGACGTTGTACTTCGAGGTCTCGGGAAGGACGGCGTAGACCTTGTAGACGTACCACTTGTCCTTCGTCTCGAAGACGATCGGGTCGCCGTTCTTGAGCTTGTGGATGTTGTGGAACTTCGCGCCGTGGCCGTCCCGGTGCGCGGCGAGGGAGAAGTTGCCCTTCTTGCCGGACGTGGGCAGCGCCGACTTGACCGGGTCGGTGTAGTAGCCGGCGACTCCGTCGTTGAGGATCTTCGATGTCGTGCCCTTCTCGACCAGGATCTCGTCCTTGGTCATCGCGGGCACGTGGAGGAAGCCGATGCCGTTCTTGGCGTCGTACTCGGGGGGACGGCCGGTGTCCTCGTCCTGGTGGGCCCAGATGTCACGGACCTTGTCGGCCTGCTTGTCCGCCTCACGGTCGGCGATGACGTTCGTCCACCAGAGCGAGTAGACGACGAACAGGCCCAGCACCAGGCCCGCCGTGATCAGGAGTTCGCCGAAGACGCTGACCGCCGCCGCGATCCGGCCCCTGCCCCGGCGGCGTGCCGGGGGCGCGTTGGTTTCCTCTGGTGCGCCTTCGGTAGTCGCTGCCACGTTCATCGGGGTCCTCCGTGGATGCCCTGGCCTTCTGACCGGGAAGGAAACGTACTCCTGCAGAACAGGGCGGGGAGAGCCGGGTCGCCGCCAGGACGATTCGGCATCCACCACTGATAATCCGCCAGGCGTTCACAAGTTGATATGATAGTTTGTGAGCCATGCCACTCATGTGAAGCGGGCGTTCAAGTACCGCTTCTATCCGACCGACACGCAGGCAGCCGAGCTGTCGCGCACGTTCGGATGCGTGCGGAAGGTCTACAACCTGGCGCTCTCGGCACGTACTGAGGCTTGGGCGGGGCGGCAGGAACGGGTCAACTACAACGCGACGTCGGCGATGCTGACCGCGTGGAAGAAGACTGAGGAACTCGCATTCCTCAACGACGTCTCCTCCGTCCCTCTCCAGCAGTGTCTGAGGCACTTGCAGGCCGCGTTCACCCACTTCTTCGCCAAGCGGGCCAAGTACCCGCGGTTCAAGTCGAAGAAGAGGTCCCGCAAATCGGCCGAGTACACCTCCAGCGCGTTCCGGTTCCGGAACGGTGAGCTGACCCTGGCCAAGATGGCGGAACCGCTGGACATCGTCTGGTCCCGTCCCCTCCCGGAAGGCGCGTCGCCGTCCACGGTGACCGTGTCCCAGGACAGCGCGGGGCGCTGGTACGTGTCCCTGCTGTGCGAGGATCCGTCCGTCAAGCCGCTCCCGGCCACCGGCACGGCGATCGGTGTGGACGCTGGGCTCGACCACCTGTTGACCCTGTCGACCGGAGAGAAGATCACCAATCCCAGGCATGGGCGGCGCGACCGCAACCGCCTGGCCAAGGCCCAGCGGCAGCATGCTCGCAAGACCAAGGGCAGCAACAACCGGGAGAAGGCACGCCAGAACGTCGCCAAGGTCCACGCCCGGATCGCCGATCGAAGGCGTGACCACTTGCATCAGATCACCACTCGGCTCGTTCGTGAGAACCAAACGATCGTGATCGAGGACCTCACCGTTCGGAACCTGCTGAAGAACGGCCACCTCGCCCGTGCCATCTCCGATGCGGCGTGGAGCGAGTTCAGGAGCCTGCTGGAGTACAAAGCCCACTGGTACGGCCGCGAAGTGATCGCGGTCGACCGCTGGTTCCCTTCGTCCAAGCTCTGCTCCACCTGCGGCAGATTGCAGGAAAAGATGCCGCTCAACGTCCGTACATGGACGTGCGACAGCTGTGGCACGACCCACGACCGGGACGTGAACGCAGCGAAGAACCTCTTGGCCGCCGGGCTGGCGGTGTCGGCCTGTGGAGCCGGTGTAAGACCTCAACGGAGCACTCCGGGCGGGCAGTCGGCGATGAAGCAGGAAGCCCTACGGCGCGAGCCGCAGGAATTCCCCTCCCGGAGGAGGGGAAGGAAGTCAACTGCCCTTAACTGACGAGCGCATCCGGCTTGCCCTTGCTGCGCGGCCGTTCCTCGACCATCTTGCCCCAGACGATCATTCGGTACTTACTGGTGAACTCCGGCGTGCACGTGGTGAGTGTGATGTAGCGGCCCGGCCCGGTGAAACCCGACCCCGGCGGAACCGGATCCAGCACGCTCACGTTTTTCGGCGACGTCACCGGGAGAATCGACGCCATCTTGTACACGTAGTACTTGTTCTGCGTCTCCACGACGATCGCATCGCCCTGAGCCAGCCGGTTGATGTAACGGAACGGTTCGCCGTGCGTGTTGCGATGGCCGGCCAGGCCGAAGTTGCCGGTCTTGGCGTCCGGCATCGCCGTCTTCAGCTTGCCCTCGCCGTAGTGGCCGACCATGCCCCGGTCGAGCACCTTCTTGTTGCTGATGCCCTCCGCGATCGGGACGACGACGTCCAGCTTCGGGATGTGCAGGATGGCGAAGCCCTGCCCAGGCTCGAAGGACCCCGGGGCGCGTTTGCCGCTCGCCCAGTCGTCCTGGAGGCTGCTGGCCTCCTTGTTCGCCTGCGCCTGCGCCCGGATGTTCGTCCACCAGAGCTGGTAGCTCACGAACAGCAGCATCAGCACGCCGGTGGTGATGAACACCTCACCGATCGCGCGGCTGGCGACGGTGGCCGGGCTGGGCTTGCGCGCCCGGGCCTGTCTGCGGGCCTCCACGCGGGAGAGCGGGGCTCCGGAGCTCTCCGAGTCCGCCTCGGCGGCCTCCGTCGCCTGACGGGCGCCCCCATGACGTCCGTGACGGCGCTTGGCGGCCTTTCTGCGGGCCGCACGTCCACCCGTCGGGGTGGAAGGGCTTGAAGTGGTGGAGGAGGCGGCAGAAGGCGATATGGACTCGCCGGAGGGTGGCGGCGGATCGGGGATCCGCAGGGCTACGGTCTCGTCGTCCACGGGGGGTATGTACGGCTCCGCATACGGCCCCTGGGAGGCCGCGGACGCCGCTTCATACGGCTCCTGGGCGTCGGCGGACGCCGCTTCCCCATAGCCCTGAGTGACGTAACTCTCCCCGCCGTACCACTCCCCAAGCGCACCGGGCTCCTCGTACGGCTGCTGCCCGTACGAGGTCGGCCGGTCGCCGGCGTCGCCGTAGGAGTCGGCGAACGACTCCCCGTACGCGGCGCCGGACTCGCGCTCAGGGCGCAGGGCGGTCACGCCGTGGCCCTGCCCACCACCGGGGCGAGCCCCGCCGACCTCGCCACCGCGCCCTGGTCGCCGCACTCCACCAGCCAGTTGGCCAGCATCCGGTGCCCGTGCTCGGTGAGCACCGACTCGGGGTGGAACTGCACCCCTTCGACCAGGAGTTCACGGTGGCGCAGGCCCATGATGATGCCGTCGTGCGTGCGCGCGGTGACCTCCAAGTCGGCCGGCACCGTCTCCGGTTCGGCGGCGAGGGAGTGGTAGCGGGTCGCCGTGAAGGGCGAGGGCAGGCCCGCGAAGACGCCCTTGCTCTCGTGCTCGACCAGCGAGGTCTTGCCGTGCAGCAGCTCCGGCGCCCGGTCCACGACACCGCCGTACGCCACCTGCATGGACTGCATGCCGAGGCAGACGCCGAAGACCGGCACCCGGGTCAAGGCGCAGTGCCGGACCATGTCCACGCACACGCCCGCCTCCTCGGGCGTCCCCGGGCCCGGCGACAGCAGCACGCCGTCGAAGCCGTCCTGGGCGTGCGCCGTCGAGACCTCGTCGTTGCGCAGCACCTCGCACTCGGCGCCCAGCTGATACAGGTACTGGACCAGGTTGAAGACGAAGCTGTCGTAGTTGTCCACGACCAGAATGCGCGCGCTCACTGGTTGTCCACCGTCACATCGTTGAAGGGCAGCAGCGGTTCGGCCCACGGAAAGACGTAGTTGAACAGGACATAGACGACGGCCATGACGAGCATGAGTGAGAGCAGCGCCTTCACCCACACGTTCCCCGGCAGATGCCGCCAGATCCAGCCGTACATGCCGTCCCTTCCGTCGCACCACGGCACCAGACTCACGCCGTACAGCCAACAGACTAACGGCGCAACGCCTCCGGTTTCCCGGCCTCCACAGGCTGGGTGGAGTCCAGATGGGCCCACACGATCAGCCGATGACTGTGCCCCCACTCCGGATCGCACGTGGTCAGCGTCAGATAGCGGCCCTCACGCTTGTACCCCGACTTACGAGGCACAGGGTCAATCACCTCAATGTCCGTGGGCAGTGTTTTGTAGGGCCCTTTGTCGATCCGATACGTGAACCAGGTCGTGCCGTCGGTCAGCACCACCGCGTCACCGGGGCGCAGCCTGGGGAAATCCTTGAAGGGATCACCGTACGTGCGCCGATGGCCGGCGACCGAGAAGTTCCCCTTCTGACCGAGCTGGGCGGTGTCCGCGTAGTGGCCGAGGCCCTTCTTCAGGGTCTTGGTGGCGGTGCCTTCGAGCACCGGCTTGTTCCACGTGAAACCAAGACGCGGGATGTACATGATCGCGAAGGGCTTGTCCGTCTCGTACGGCCCCGGTTTCGGCGGACCGGCGGCCGCCCCCGGGCTCGCCTCCCCGCCGGGCACTCCGTCCGGCGGGCGTATCGCCCCGTGCGCCCACCGCTCCTGTAACTGATCGATCTGGTCGTCCATGACGTTGTCGGCCTTCACGCCGGTCCAGAACAGTACATAGAGGACGAAAAGGACGATCACCGTACCGACGGTGATGCACAGCTCACTGACGGACCTGACGACGACACGCACCGGCCGCTCCACAGAGGGCTCACTCCACGGGCTTGGCGTACTGCAGATCCACTGTGCCCGAGTAACCCGGCAGAGTCACCGTCCCGTCCTCGGTGACTTTCCAGCCGAGCCCGTAGACATTGACGTAGACCATGTAGTTCTGGATCGCCCGCGAGGCCGCGAGCGCCTTCTGCATCCTCTCCGGATCACCGACAGCCGTGATCTTGTACGGCGGTGAGTAGACCCGGCCCTGGAGGATCAGGGTGTTGCCCACGCAGCGCACGGCACTGGTGGAGATCAGCCGCTGGTCCATGACCTTGATGCCCTTGGCGCCGCTCTGCCACAGCGCGTTCACCACAGCCTGGAGGTCCTGCTGGTGGATGACCAGATAGTCCGGCTCCGGCTCGGGATAGCCCGGGAGCTTGGCGGTGGCGTCCGGCGGGGCGTCGTTGAGCGTGACCGTGATCGCCTCACCGGTCAGCTTCTGGGTCCCCGCCCTCTGCTCCAGCGCCGCCAGCTTGTCGTCCTCGGCCTCGGTGCTGCCGTTGTCCCGCTCCGCGAGCGCCTCCACGTCGCCACGCAGGGCGGCATTGGACTCATCCAGCTCACCGTTCTCATGGCTGCGCTCATGGATCAGGTCCGAAAGCTTCAGCAGTGAGGTGTCCGAGCGGATATTGGTGCCCTTGGCCGTGTTGAAGCTGGTGAAGAAAATGAGCCCCGCGAGAGCGAAGACAGCCGCGGTCAGCACCCGCACCGGCCGGAAACGGCTGCGGACGGGACTGGATCCCGTCCGGGGAGAGTCGGCAGAATTGCTCAACGTACCCTTATCTCCTTCGGCGCCGCGGAAGCACTACGCTAACGGACGCCCGGGGGAGCCATAGAGTCCCCTTGTACGCTGCCCCGGAGCCAGCCACAGTTCCCTGCGCGGCCACGCAGCGCATCGACAGGAGAGACCCTCGTGCCGAAGTCACGTATCCGCAAGAAGGCCGACTACACGCCGCCGCCGTCGAAGCAGGCGGCCACCATCAAGCTGAACAGCCGCGCCTGGGTCGCGCCCGTGATGCTGGCCATGTTCGTCCTCGGCCTGGCCTGGATCGTCGTCTTCTATGTGACCGACGGTTCGCTGCCCATCGACGCGCTGGGCAACTGGAACATCGTGGTGGGCTTCGGCTTCATCGCGGCCGGATTCGGCGTCTCCACGCAGTGGAAGTAGCGGCCGAACCGCCGGCCACCGCGCGGTGAACACAGCTCTGCCCAGGGCTATCCGCTGAGTTATCCACAGCCTTGCAGCAATTTCCACAAGCTGACTGGGGAAAAGACGACGATCTGTGGATAACCCATCGAGCGTTGACGCCGGTATGACTGCCACACCGGCGACCCGGCGCCCGCTCGAATGCCTGTACGCCCCCTGTCTGACCTGCGGAAACACCGGTCAGCCACAGGGGGCGTAGCCATTACCACACAGTGCGCACAAGATCCGCCACACGCTGTGGACAACAGTGCCGCTCACGTGGATAACCGCTCGGCTCAGGTGAGCTGGAGCGTCCTCAGCACGGTCGTCAGCACGACCGCGGCCAGGACCAGCGCACATGTGCCGTACTGGACCAGCGCACGGCGCTCACGCGGGGCGTGGACCATGGCGTAGCCGATGACGAGGCCGGCGACCAGGCCGCCGATATGGGCCTGCCAGGCGATGTTGCTCCAACTGAAGGTGATGATGAGGTTGATCACCAGCAGGGCGATGATCGGCCGCATGTCGTACTGGAGCCGGCGCATGAGGACGGCGGTGGCGCCGAACAGGCCGAAGATGGCACCGGAGGCGCCGAGGGAGGCGGTCGTGGGGGCGGCCAGCAGATAGGTGAGGGCGCTGCCGGCGAGGCCTGAGCAGAAGTAGAGCGCGAGGTAGCGGGCCCGGCCGAGGGCGGCTTCGAGGGGGCCGCCGAGCCACCAGAGGCTGAGCATGTTGAAGGCGATGTGCCAGATGGCCTCGTGGGCGAACATCGAGGTCACCAGCCGCCACCATTCGCCGTCGGCGACGCCCTGGGTGGGCTGGAAGGGGGCGGGCGGCCAGGCGCCGATGAGGAAGAGGTCGTTCACCAGCGAGGTGCTGGTCTGGACGGCGATGAAGACCGCGACATTGATCCCGATGAGGATCTTGGTGAGCAGTCGCGGGTCGGCGGTGATGGTGCCGCCGGCGATGGTGCGGGGCTGGGAGGCGCTCGGGGCGTGTCCGGTGCCGGAGCCGCCGCGGACGCAGTCGGGGCACTGGAAGCCCACGGAGGCGCTGACCATGCATTGTGGGCAGATGGGCCGCTCGCAGCGGGTGCAGCGGATGCCGGTCTCGCGGTCCGGGTGGCGGTAGCAGACGGGCAGGCTCTGCGCGTCCTGCGGGCTGCCTGCCGGCTGGTCCATGAGATCCCCTAGGTCGTCGTACGCGACGCACGTCCGCATGCATCGCCCCGCTCATCCTTACGGACGAGCGGGGCGATTGGTTCCCTGTGGGAGGTGTCGGACTCAGCCTTCGCGGGTCTCGACGACGACCGACTCGATGACGACGTCCTTGAGCGGACGGTCGGTGCGCGGGTTGGTCTGGGTGGTCGCGATGCCGTCGATGACCTTCTGGCTGGCCCCGTCGATGACCTCACCGAAGATGGTGTGCTTGCGGTTCAGCCAGGTCGTGGGGGCGACCGTGATGAAGAACTGCGAGCCGTTGGTGCCGGGGCCGGCGTTGGCCATGGCCAGCAGGTACGGCTTGTCGAAGGACAGGTCCGGGTGGAATTCGTCCTGGAACTGGTACCCGGGACCGCCGGTGCCGTTGCCCAGCGGGTCACCGCCCTGGATCATGAAGCCGCTGATGACCCGGTGGAAGACCGTGCCGTCGTAGAGCTTGGCCGTGGACTTCTCTCCGGTGGCGGGGTTCGTCCACTCACGCTCGCCCTGGGCGAGCTCGACGAAGTTCTTGACCGTGATCGGCGCGTGGTTCGGGAGGAGCCGGACCTCGATGTCGCCGTGGTTGGTCTTCAGGGTGGCGTAAAGCTGCTCAGCCACGATCTGCCTTCCGTTGTCTTCCTGTGACCCCCCGATCCTCGCATGGACGAGGGGATCCGTCGCCCGGCACTCGTTCACAGGTACACAACCGGGGCGCTTCGCTCGCATAAAAGTGGTCGAGTGGGTACGTGGCGGGAGCGCGGGACGGCGAACCGTGGCATTGTCGACGACAAGCCACAGTTGCACCGCATTGGTCCGTTATTGGGTTTGATCAAGTTCATCGGCACCCATATGCCCGCCCTCACGTGCCGGGGAGCGTTCCGGCAGGCATGATCCGTAAAAGGGTGGAAAGTCGAATTACCGTACGCCACCGAGGAGGAGGATCCCGTGACCCGCATTGACAGCGTGCGCGCCGCGACCGGCTCGGCGAAGGACAGCGTGCTGCACGCCGCGGAAGTGGTGGCGCCCTACGCCGACACCGCCAAGGACAGGGCCGCGCAGTATGCGCACGAGGCACGCGTACGGCTCACGCCGAAGGTGTCGCACGCCACCGAGCAGGCCCGCGCCCAGGCCCGTCTTCAGTACGGCGTACATGTGGCGCCGCGACTGGAACAGGCTCGTTCGCATGTGCCGCCGAAGGTCGACCTGGCCGCGCAGGAGGCCGCGGTCCGTACCCGCAAGGCGGCCCGGCAGGCCGCCGACTACTCCCGGCCGAGGATCGAGCAGGCAGTGGCCGCGGCCGGGCCCATGAGGGACGAGGCCGCCGCGCGTGGTGTCGCGGCGCTGGCCGCGCTGCGTGGACATGTCTCGCCGAAGGAGATCGAGAAGCTGGTCCGCAGGCATGAGCGGCGCGCCAGGGCCGGTCGTGCCGTGAAGGTGCTGGCGGTGCTCGGCGCTCTGGCGGGCGGTGCTTTCGCCGCGTGGAAGTGGTGGGACAAGCAGGCCAACCCGGACTGGCTGGTCGAGCCGCCGGCCGCGACGGAGGTACCCGAGTCGGGCCACCTCACTTCGGTGGACGGCAGTGGCCGGTCGGAGCTGGATCCGGAGGTCCAGGCGAAGGAGGCCGAGGAGGAGGCCGCGCGGCGCGACGAGGGTCAGTGAGGTGAGACCTGCGTCGGCCGGGTATCGAACTGTGTCGTGGGGCGGGAGACTTGAGGGTCTTCCGCCCCACGGCGATGTTTCACGTGGAACATCGCCGTGAACGAGTGCGGGGCCGTCATCGGGGTGCGTGTGGACCTCGGTCGACTGGCCCGGGTTCATCAGTCCGTAGGCGCAGTTCATGGCTCCGGGTACGAGTTCGCTCAGCCGCCGTCCCTTCGGTTTCGCGACCATGGCAATTCACTTCGTCTCCTGCGCTGGAGGCCGCGTGGCCTTCGACTGCGGCCTCCAGCGGAGCGCTACCGCCCCGTTCCCGCCAGTTGGGGGTCTGCTGGACCAGGGCACGTCCGAGCCGCCGCTCCAGGTCGACCATGACGCGGCCGTACGGCGCGCGGTCGGCGTCGTACGCGGCCAGGGCCTGTGGCCGGGTGGCCGTTGACGTCAGGGCCGGTTCCAGGACCGTGGCGTCCTGCAGCGCCTTGACGGCGCCCGCGCCGGTGTGCGGACGGGCGACGGTGGCCGCGTCGCCCATGAGCAGGGCTCGGCCCACCGCGTATCGGGATGCCGTGAAGTCGTAGATGGGCTGCGGGAACAGCTCGTCGTGTGCCGTCACTCGCCGAGGGCCCGCCCGGCTACCGCCCGCACGTCGTCCTGCGCGGCCCGGCCACCCTCCCCCTGCGCACCAGTGCGATCCTCGACCGCGCCACGCCTTGGGGAGCTGTCTCCTCGTGAGCGGCCGAATGGGCGGCAGGGCGTCACCGGCGTATGCGGACACCGACCGCCGACGCCGGCCTCAGCGGCGCGCAGTCGGCACGCACGGCCGGCGACCCGATCCAGGAGCGGTTCTACGGCCCCACCGAGCGGGGCGTGCCCATGGCGCAGGTCGCCCTGGCCTGGCTGCTGCGCCGGCCGGCCATCACCGCCCGTCGTCGGCGCGACGAAGCCGCATCACCTCAAGGATGCGGTGGCCGCCCTGGAACTGGAGCTCGACGAGACCGAAACGGCCCGGCTGCAGGCGCCCTATGTGCCGCGGACCGGCTCAGCGAGCTCGTCGAGTACGGCACCGGCTACATCGAACTGTTCAACTTCGCGGACGGTGCGGCGGCCGTACTGCTCACCGCCGACCCCTCGGCCACCCGGTACGAGGTGCTGGGCGGGGCCCACCACACCGACCCGCAGTGGGTGGACTCCTACTACGGCGAGTTCAAGAACGGCGAGATCAAGGTCGAGCGGGGCGAGAAGCTGGACGGCCTCGGCGATGCCTTCCTGGACAACTTCACGACCCTGACGCACCAGGTCCTCGCCGGCATCGGCGCCGACGTGCCCGACGTGGCGTACTTCCTCGTCACGCACGGCAACCAGGACACCCACCGCAAGTACCTCGCCGCGCTCGGGGTGGACGCCTCCCGCAGCGTCTTCCAGTACGAGCGCGACGGTCACCTGGGCGGCGCCGACCCGTTTTCGGCCCTTGAGGAACTGGAGCAGGAGGAACGCGTCGGCTCCGGCGGCCTCGTGATCGTTGCGACGGCCGGCTCGGGCTTCACCTGGGGCGTCACGGCGCTGCGGCGGACCTGACGGCCTGCCCGGTCGTTCTCACAGGTCAGTGCTGGTGTACCGAGTTCAGGTCCACCGTCAGCAGCTGGAGCGCCGCCTCGTGCGGGGAGTCGGGTTCCGCGTGGTAGAACTTCAGGATGTTGCCGTCCTGAAGGTCCGCCGACTGGTACATCAACTCCAGCTCGCCGACGACCGGATGGTCGAAGAGCTTGGTGCCCTCGATGCAGTTGGACACCCGCTGGCGGCACCACAGCTCGGCGAACTCCTCGCTCTGGATGGTGAGTTCACCGATCAGCTCGGCCAGCTGCGGATCGTGCCGGTGGCTTCCGGAGATGAACCGCAGATACGTCACGTTCGACTCCGACTCGGTGGCCCAGTCCGTGTAGAGCGCGCGGACCTCGTCGTCGAGGAAGTTCATCTTGATGATGTTCGGCCGCTGCTCGGCGTGCTCGGGGGCCTCGAAGCCGAGGTGCGGCGCGAACAGCCGGTGGTACAGGGAGTTCCAGCTGAGGATGTCGCAGCGGTAGTTCAGCACGGCCGCCGCCACGTTCCCGAGCGAGGCGACCAGCATCCTCGTGTACGGGCTGACCTGGTCGATGCGCGGCGCCGGCTCCTGCGGGTTCTGCACCGGCGTACCGATCTTGAGCAGGTAGTCCCGTTCGTCGGAGCTCAGTTGCAGGGCGCGGGCGATGGAGAGCAGGACCTGCGGCGAGGCGTGCGCCGTCTGCGACTGCTCCAGCCTCGTGTAGTAGGTCTGGCTCACCCCCGCGAGCGCGGCCACCTCCTCGCGCCGCAGCCCCGGAACCCGCCGGGAGCCGCTGGATCGCAGTCCCA
This sequence comes from Streptomyces sp. UG1, assembly GCF_049974585.1. Lineage (NCBI taxonomy): Bacteria > Bacillati > Actinomycetota > Actinomycetes > Kitasatosporales > Streptomycetaceae > Streptomyces > Streptomyces sp. UG1. Next base: position 12,487 of record NZ_JBNGGG010000006.1, read on the forward strand.
TCTGCTCGGGCCGGACGCGCTCGCGCATCTGACGCAGATAGCTGCCGAGATCCGTGTTCACGATGTGCTCCACCGTTTCGATTATGAGGTGCCCTACAGGATCGGCAATGCCGCCCGGAGCGGCGTGACGTATGCCATGGCGGCCGGGAAGGCGGGACGGGGGAGAGCCGCCTTCCCGGCCGCGGGCCGCTGCCCGGGCCTCAGCCCGGCAGGGCCGTCCTGCGGCGCAGTGCCACCCACAGCAGCAGGCCGACCACGACCTGGCAGCCGCCGGCGACGCCGATCGCCGTGTGAATGCCGCTCAGTTCCTCCGCGGCGGTCACCGTGCCGTGGCCGATGACGGCCGCGAACACCGCGCTGATCAGCGGGATGCCGATGGCGATGCCGACCTGCTGGCTCTGCGTGGCCATGCCGGTCGCCATGCCCTGCATGTCGGAGCCGACGGAGGAGGTGGCGATGACCATGAAGGACAGCGCCGCGGTCATGGAGAAGAAGGCGTTCACGAACTGGGTGGCGATCAGCGGGATCAACCAGCGCGAGTCGGAGGTCGCCCAGAGCATGGGCAGCATGAACGCGCCTTGGAGGAACAGGGAGAGCCCGAGCAGGGTGCGCGGCTGGACACGCTGGAGGATACGGGGGCCGACCGTGCCGGCGATGATCTGACCCACGCCGATGCCGAGCAGCACCAGGCCGGCGACAAGGGACGACAGACCGAGCACGTCCTGGACGTAGAGGCCGGTGAAGAAGATCAGCGCGGTCTCGCCGCCGAAGATGAACAGGGCGGCCAGGTTGCCGAACGCGAGGTCGGGCTTCTTCAGCACCCGCATGGGCACCAAGGCGTCGGTGGTGCGGCTCTCCACGGCCCAGAAGAGGCCCAGCAGGACGGCGGCGGCGATCAGGGACACGCCGGCGACGAGATCGAAGCCCTCCTCGCCGACCCGGGTGACGCCGTAGATCCCGGAGAACAGGCCGAGGGTGATGAGCAGGGCGCCGGGCAGGTCGATGCGGGTGCGCTGTTCGGCCCGGCTCTCGTCGACGACCAGCGGCACGACGAGGATGGCCGCGATGGCCACGGGGATGTTGATGAAGAACGCCCAGCGCCAGGAGAAGACGTCCGTCAGGAAGCCGCCGAGGATGGCGCCGACGCTGAAGCCGGAGCTCATCATCACGCTGTTCAGGCCGAGCGCGCGGGTGCGCAGGGTCGGCTCGGTGAAGGCGGTGGTGAGCAGGGCGAGCGCGGCGGGGGTGACGGCGGCCGTCGACAGGCCCTGGAGAGTACGGGCGATCAGCAGGGTCGTGGCGGACTCGGCGACACCGCCGACGAGGGAGGAGACGGCGAGGACGGCCATTCCGACGGTGAAGATGCGTCGGCGTCCCACGTAGTCGCCCACGCGCCCGAAGGCCAGGGTGCATCCGGCGGCGCACAGGGCGAACGTGGTGGTGATCCACTGGAGGTTGCCGGTGGAGAAGCCGAGGGCGGTTCCCACCTCGGGCAGCGCGACGTTCAGGACGGAGAAGTCGGCGGCCATCATGAACTGCGAGGCCAGGAGCACCACCAGGGCGGCGACCTGGCGTCCGGTCATCCGGACGGGCGTTGACTGAGCGGCGGCGGCGCTCGTGGTGGTATCAGCGGTGGTCATGCCCAAAGCCTCCGGCGCCCGGCCCGCGCCAGCCAGATCCCCCTTGACGGCAGCACTGCGGAGACTGTCACTGGCAGTGCCACCTTCGGGGGGCAGCGGGCGACCGCCTCCGGCGCGCTCTTCTCGTTGCGTTGCGTTGGTGGCGTCCTGGGCCGACAGCCTTGCGGGGCAGGCCGGTTCACCACGGCGAACCGGGAGTCGTTCGCCGCGGCCGAGGATCTCGTCGCACACCTGCCCTCCCCGACCGCGGGCGCTGTACTGAACGCGGCCCGGCAGGCGCACGACAGCGGCTTCACCACCATGGCGGTGATCGCGACGGCCGACCTGATCGTCACCGCGGTCAATGCAGCCGTCCTGCTACGCCCCCGTACGGCGGGGGACCACGTCGCCGGGGACTGACGGGGTGCGCCGACCAGGCAGACGGCTCGGCGACCGAGAGGGCTCGCCTGCATTTCCCAGCTCCGGCAACCGCCTCGTCGCCACGGGCCGCTGCTGCTGGATCTGTCCGCCATCGTCTCGCGTTTTTCGGAGAGAGACTCCGAAGCCCAGGGGAGCTGGCGTGCTCCCCCGCCCGCACAGGCCCTGCGGCCTGTACCCGGGTCGGTCCGCACTCAGCAGGTCCTAGGGGATCCGCAGGGGATGACCAGCCGCCTGAAACCCCGCGATCACGCACGGGCTCCCCGTCGTGATCCACCTCCTCGACGGCCTCCTGGCCGAGGAGCTGGGGCGGATGCGTGCGTTCCAGCCCGTCGTGACGGATCGTCCGGCCAGGTCGACTACACCGTGCCGCACACCAGCCGTACCGATCTGGACCGCGGCACGTGTGACGGCACCCGGGACCTGCTGGTCGATCGGGTTGCGGTCCACGAGAGCCTGCTGGTGCTGGGCCGGACCGACGAGGGGAACGAGGTCACCGCGCTTACCGCGGGCTCCGGATCCAAGCCCGCCTCCTGACCACCGGGAACACGCGGTCATGGCGTCTTTCGGACCGTCCGGGCCGTCCGGACGGCCCGGATCGTCCGGACCGCCGTCTTCCACCGTGCGTGTACCTGTGCGGTCGCCGACCTGGCCAGGGATCGGTATCTGCTGCCCGTGCGGCACGGTTCATGCCGGTGGCTCGGGGCGCGTGCGGTGGGTGGTGGCCCAGTCGCAGATCGCGGCCAGGGGCTCCCGGAGGGTCTTGCCGAGTTCTGTGAGGGCGTACTCCACGTGCGCGGGCGGGTCCGGCTTGAGGACGCGTCGCTCCACCAGTCCGTCCTCGGCCATGCCGCGCAGCGTCTCGGTGAGCATCTTCTGGGTGATGCCCGGCAGCCGGCGGCGCAGCTCGGCGTGGCGCTGCGGGCCGGCGAGCAGCGCGTAGACCAGCAGGACGCGCCACTTGCTGCCGAGTCGCTCCAGTGCCTGCCGTGTCGCGCAAGCGGGTTCGAGTACGTCGGGGATGACCAGCGCCATGACGATCACGGTTCCTTCCGTGGAGGGCACTTCCAAGTGCCTTCTGTTCCAGCGGCGTTGCGCGCCCCTAGCGTCGGGCTCATGACCGATTTTGCCATTCATACCTTTACCGCCGACGAATCCGGGATCTTCGCCAACGCCTATCTGCTGCAGACCCCGCACGGCGTGGTACTGATCGACGCCGGGCTGCGGGTGTCCGACGGCCGCGCCATCGCCGAGCGCGCCGCCGCGCTGAGCGGCCCGGTCCTCGCGGCCTTCGTCACCCATGCCCACCCCGACCATTTCAACGGGCTGCCGTACGCGGTCGGCGACGACGTACCGGTGTACGCGAGCGTGTCGGTGGCCAAGACCATTGCGGAGATCGCCGAACCCAAGCGGGAGCAGTGGCGGCCGGTGTACGGCGACGAGTGGCCGGACCGCCACCGGATACCGGAGCGGACCCTGGGCGACGGAGCCAGCGTGGAGCTGGACGGGCTGCGGATCACCCTGCACGAGCTGGGCGTGGGGGAGAGTCACGCCGACTCCTACCTGCTGGTCGAGGCCGGCACCGAGAGGGCGGCCTTCATCGGCGATCTCGCCTTCGGCGACCTGATGCATCCCTACACCGCGGACGGCCATACCGGCGCGTGGCTGGCGCTGTTGGACCGGCTGGAGCAGGAGCTGGCCGCGGTGCGGCTCCACCCCGGGCACGGCGCCCCCGGCGACATCGGGCTGCTGTCCGCCCAGCGCCGGTATCTGCTGGCGTTCCGCCAGGCGGTGCTCCGCATCGCCGACGGCCGCCCTTCGTTGACGGATGCTCAGAAGGCCGAGCTGACCGGTCTGATGGAGGCGTTCTTGCCGCAGGCCTCGCTGCCCTGGATGGTGGGGCTCGGCTCTGACGCGGTCGCCCGGGAGCTGGCCGAAGGGGCGGGAAAATGACGGTGGTGGAGCGGATCACCCTCACCGCGGACGGACCGGGCGACGGGCTGGCACTGGCCGGGCATCTGCGGCTGCCCGACGGGCCGGGGCCGTTCCCGGCAGTGGCGCTGACCGGTCCGTTCACCGGGGTGAAGGAGCAGGTCACCGGAGCCTACGCGGAACGGCTCACGCAGGCCGGGTTCGTCACTCTCGCCTTTGACCACCGCGGCTTCGGTGCGAGCCAGGGCAGGCGCGGCCACGAGGACAGCCAGGGCAAACTGGCGGATCTGCGGGCCGCCGTCGCCGCGCTGGCCGCCCGTGCGGAGGTGGCCGAGGACCGTATCGGCCTGGTCGGCATCTGCCTGGGCGGCGGCTATGCGATGAGGGCGGCGGCCACGGACCCCAGGGTGCGGGCGGTGGCCGGGATCGCCGGGGCCTACAACAGCCCGGCACGGTTCGCGCAGGGGATGGGCATCGACAGCTACCGCACCGCCCTGGCCTCGTTCCTGGACCGCTACGACGACTCGCTTCCCGCGGTCGCCCCCGACGGCGCCGAGGCGGCGATGGCCGGCGAGGAGCCGTACGCGTACTACGGCACCGAACGCGGCGCCGCACCGTCCTGGGCCAACGAGGTCACCCGGGGTTCGCTGCACTCGCTGATGACCTTCGACGCGTTGGGCGCCGCGGATCTGCTGGGCGCCACGCCTCTGCTGATCGTGCACGGTGAGACGGACGACTACTGCTCGCCGGACCTTGCCCGCGCGATGTACGAACGCGCCACCGGGCAGAAGGAGATCCGGTGGCTCGGCTGCAAGCAGCACATCGACCTGTACGACGCGGAGCCTCATGTAGCGCAGGCCGTACAGGCGACCGCGGCCTTCCTCCATCGCCACCTGGGCTGAGCACGCCCGCGGGCGGGACATCCTCGCGGGGTGTGGCTCCTTTGGAGGGGCACCCACCGTTCCTTGTGGGGCAAACGACCGGCACACTCAGCGAGCGGGTCGGGCTACTTTGCTCGTCGTACGGGGCTGACACCGGCCATGGCGGGAGCACATGGCCTCACATTCACTTTGGGTGTGGCTCCTCCTTCGGGGGGACACCGTGACCTGGTGCCTCGCAGGTGGCCTCCAAAGGAGCCGCACCCACCCGGGTTGGCCGAGACACGGCCATCTGCGCACGCAAACTATGGAGGCTCGACATCGTGAAGAACCTGCTGAGATCGTTCCTCATGATCCCGGCGCTCATTGTGGGGTTGTCGGCCGGGCTGGTCGGGAACGCAGGGCCAGCGGCGGCATCGTCGGTCTATCTGGCGACGAACGGTGGCGTGACGTACAGCTTCGCGCAAAGCGTTCACAGTCCCGCGTTCAGCAACTCTACCGGCGGCTACATGAAGATTTACCTGCAGCGGTCATGCGCGACCTCGACCGGGTCGTTCTTCGTCCGGCTGCAAAAGCGCGTGAATGGCAGTTGGGTCGTGCAAACTGGCACCTCGCGCATCTGGTGCAGCACCAGCCGCAGCTACCTCACCCGCACCTGGTCATATCAGCCGTCGGGGACGTATCGGATCGAGTTCTACAGGCTGACCGGGACCAGCCAGAAGCGCATCCACTACTGGGGCGTATACCGGTCGGACACTCCATGATGCGCCTGGCCGTCATACGCCACGTCGAAGAGGTCAGCCGGCAGGCCCCGAAGACATCCCCGAATGCGACCCACGTCGAGGTGGCCGGGAAGATCGTCTATCTCCAAGCGGTATGAGAAGCAGCTGCCCGGCCACCGGGTGCAGATCGACGTGAAGTCCATCGAACCGCCGGCCCCGATGCCCCAGGTGCGCCGCGGCGGCCGCAACAAGTACTTCCAGTTCCTAGGTCGAGGTCATCGCAGAAGACCGCCTCGGCACAGTCGCCCTCCACCGATCCCCATGCGGCCGCCGCAGCACCGAACCGCCCTCATGAACAGGACCTGTCGAAACCTTGGTGGCCGACCATCCGCAGTCTCCGTCGCCGCCTCACGAGCATGAGGAAGAACACCGCGAGTAGCGGTAGAACCAGGGCCAGGACAACTCCTTTGATGACCGGCGCGCGCCAGTTGTAGTCGGCGGTGTAGGCGGCCGGGCGGGTGGCTTCGTCGTCCAGGTGTACGTCATCAATGCTGGTCGGCATGGGGTCGCCGTAGTGGACTGTCACGGCGTCGTTGAGTTTCACGTCCTCGGCGGTGACTGTGCCGTCGGCGCTGGTGAACGTTCCCACCCACGTGCAGGAGTCTTCGCACTCTCTGTCGGTGGGGGTGAAGGTGCCTACCGGGCCCTCGGACAGAGCCCGCCGCCCACCAAGACCGTCGGCGATGAGGCTCAGGCCGCCTAGGCAGACCACGGCCAGTGAAAACAAGGCCAGTGTCCAGACGAGTATCTTCTTGCCGGTGCTCAGCGGCTTCCGAGAAGTTCTGTTCACTGGACGCCGCCGGCGGTGAGCTCGCAGCGGATCGTGGCGCCGGCCCGAGCCGGGAGGTGCACAGGGCAGGTGACGTTGTCGGGACGCTTGCCGATGTTCGCGGCGAGCTTGTTGGAGATCGTCCGCGCGCCTTGGACCTTGTTGACATACCAGCCCACGCTGACGCCTGTGTTCCCGGGTGCCGTGGGGGCGTCAGCCGTCGGCGTCCGCCCAGCCGTCGGCTGCTCCTCGGCCGGGCTCTCCTCGACGGTGGCCGCGATCCTGCTACGCCCCGCGCACTGCATTCCGTCCCCCTTGTTGTGGTGATGAAGGTGCGGTCGCCTTCATGCGACGACCGCACCTCCCGTTACGCTGAGATTCAGCGGATATCAGGTCGTGGCGTGCCAGTACACCGCCAGGTATGCCTGCCTCACGGGATGGATACGCCTGTGCCAAGTAGTCCACGTGGTGGAGTACTTGATCCTGCCATAGTGCTTTCCGGAGTCCTTGGTTATGAGCTGGCCGTGGTTGATTCCGGCCTTGTACTGGACTTCATGGTTCGCAGTGCCGGCGATGCCGGATGATTCGGTGACGGTCCAGTCGCACTGCGTGGCCTCTCCGCAGCCGGCCACCCTGCTTTTTTTGATTCCGGCGTGCGGGGTTCCAAGCGTGACGACATCGGCCTTTTTACCATTCTCCTTGGTGGAATTGTAGCGGTTGCCGGGGTACTTGTAAGAGCAGTTCTTGCTGTCCTTGTAGTAGGTGAAGGTGAGCAGGTTTCCCTTCCACTGCTCTCCCGCGAAATAATCTCGGACGTCCGACGAGTAGGAGAGAAGCAGCGTAAGCCGCCCCTGTAGTCTCTGAATGAAAATTCCCCGTGTTTGAGCGTGGTCTTCGCGTGCCGGATTCAAAGCATTTCCCGGTGGTGAAGAATCAGCACCGAGAAAGCCGCCAACCCCGCACGACGGGCACCGTAGTCCGGCCCGGTCGGTGAGTGTGCCGGTCGTTCGCCCCACAGGAGGGCGCTACCTTGTTTGCCGGTCAACTACCCTCGAATCCATGTGGCTCGGGGGACACGAGGTCAACGGGGGCGGAGCCGCTGAGCCGGTGGAGGGCCCCAGGTCTGGCGAGCGACTGCTGATTTCGGCGCTCGAACGGTACGGAGTGCGGCTCAGGTCCGCCGTGGTCTGTCTGTGCGGTGTGCTGGGCGTCGTCGCGGCGGACGGGGCGGAGATCGTCCTGGCGATGTCTCTGCTGCTGCCCGCCGTCCTCGCCTGCGGTGTGCATCTCTACGCGCTGCGCCGCCCGTTGCCCCTCGCCCCGCTGTGGACGCTGGACGCAGCCGTGATGGTGCTGACGGGGCTGTCCCAGCCGGTGCTCGGCGGCGACGGCGCGGATGTGGTGGTGGAGGCGGTCGTCAGCATCTGTGTCATCACCTTCCAGCACGAATGGGCGACGCGCCCGGTGGCCGGGGCTGCCTTGGCCGCGTCGGGGGTGGTCGCCTGTGCGCTGGGCGACATCCTCTCCTCCCCCGGGCACAGCCCGGAGTTGGTGCCCCTGGTGCGCGTAGTCCTCCTGGCGGGCCTGTCGCGGGCCGCTTACCTCATCGTCCGAGCGCGTGCCAGGGCGGCCGACCGGTCGGCCGCCCTCAGGGCGGCGGCGCGCCGGGAGGCCGAAGTCGCCGCCGCGCGCAGGGCGACCGAGCGCGAGTACCTGGCGACCCTGCACGACACGGCGAGCGCGACGCTGCTGATGGTCTCCCAGGGCGACGCCCGGGACTGGTCGTGGCTGCCCACACGTGCCAGACAGGACCTGGAGGCACTGTCCGCCGTGCCCGGATTCGAGACGGGAAGTGTCGACCTCGCGGCACTTCTCCGCTGCGTGCCCGGGGGTCCAGAGGGTGAGGGGCAGGCCATGGTGCGGCTCAGAACGCGCATCGACGGCCCGCTCGCGCTCCCGTCCGGCCCCGGGCTCGCGATCTTCAGCGGGGTCCGGGAGGCCGTCACCAATGTGGCCCGCCATGCCGGGGTGCAGGAAGCGGAGCTCAGGGCATGGGCGGAGGGGGACGGCGTTGTCGTCGAACTGTCCGACGCGGGACGGGGCTTCGACCCGCAGTCCGTGTCCGCGCGGCGCCGGGGCATCTCCCGTTCCGTCATCGGCCGGATGCACACGGTCGGAGGCTCCGCCACGGTCACCTCACATCCGGGCGCCGGGACCCGCGTGCAGTGGCGCTGGCACGCCCAGGCCGGGGCGTCACAGGCCAGGGGCGGAGCACAGGCGGCAGGCAGTATGCCGCACCCGCCGCGCGTCCCGGCGCACACGGCCGTCGTCCGCCTCATCCGCGGGCAGTTGCTGCACGGGGCCCAGCTGGCCGCGCTGCTGATCGGCCTGCTGTCGCAGTTCACCTTGTCGCTGCACCAGCTCACGGCCCACCAGGGCGGGTACCGCCCCGCGTGGGCGCAGACGGCGGCCTTCGTCTGCCTGGCCGCCGTCGCGGCGATCGCGGCCGCCTATCTGCTGCGTGGCAGGCAGATCCCGCCGAGAGTGCGCTGGTGGAGCCTGGGCGCGGTGCTGGCCGTATCGGCGACATGCGCGTTCACGCTCCCGGCGGAGCGGTTGACAGGTGCGGCGGACTGGGGGTTCGGACTGGTCGGCTGGCATGCACTGGTCCTGCTGGGAGACCTGCGGGTCAGGGCGTTCGCGGCGTTCCTCGGGGCGCATATGGGGCTCTACGTGACCGCGATACTCCTGTCGGGGACGCCGACCGCCACGGAGACGGCCGTCATAGGGGTCGCCGCGATATCCAACTGCGGCCTCCAGCTCTCCGTCGGAGTACTGCTGACGCACCTGCTCCACGGTACGGCGCCGGCAGCGGGAATCGCGGCCGCGCGGGAGGAAGAACTGCGTACCCGGGAACGGATCCGCGAGGACATGCAGCGTGCTCACAAGGAGCGCTACCTCGCCCTGACGGCGACGACCGTGCCGCTGCTCGTGGGGCTGGGCCACAATGTGCTCAGCCCGCACGACGAAGAGGTCAGGCTGCGGTGCGGCGTGGAGGCCGCCCGTATGCGCCGCCTGTTCGCGGAGAGCGATGCCGTCTCCGACCCACTGCTGAACGAGTTGCGGGCGTGCGTAGAGGTGGCTGAGCACCAGGGGGCGACGGTGAACCTGGCCGTACGGGGCCGGCAGGGTGAGGTGCCTGTGGAGGTACGCAGGGAGCTGATCGACCCGGTGGCGGTGATTCTCGGCCGTACCCGCTCGACCGCGCGAGTGACTGTCGTGTGGACACCCCGCACGGTCCGGGTGAGCGTGGTCAGCGAGAACGGTGCCGGCGGCCATGGCACGCCACAGGACGCTCACGCGCACGACCGTGCCACGAACGCGAAGGTGTCCGTGACCAGAACGACTCACGGCGGAAGTGTGTGGGTGGAGACCGGCTGGAGACGGCCGGCGCCCTCCGGGAGTTGACCTGACATGAATGACAACGCACCGGTCAGCGTCGTCGTGGTCGACGACCATCCCGCCATCCTCTCCGGCATCGAGGCGTGGTACGCCGCATCACAGCGGCCCATCACCGTGGTCGCGGCCGGCGGCTCCGTACGGGAAGCCTGGACCGCGCCCGGCAGCACGGCCGACGTCGTCGTCCTGGATCTGCAACTGGGCGAGGCCGGCGCCGCCTTCGGCGACCTCCGAAGACTCGTCGACGCCGGGCGGCAGGTGGTCGTCTACACCATGCGGGACGACGAGAAGACCGCACTCAACTGCCTGGACCTGGGAGCCGCGACCTTCCTGACCAAGAACGAGGGCCGACAGCACCTGGTCGAGGCGACACTGGCAGCAGCCGATGAACGGCCCTACATGCCACCCGCGCTGGCCGGCGCGCTGGGGACCAACGTCCGCGCCGACCGGCCCCAGCTCTCCGCGCGCGAGGAGAACGTACTCATCGAGTGGTTCCAGTCGGAGTCCAAGGAACTGGTCGGACAGCGTCTCGGCATCTCCGTACGGACCGTCAACTCGTATCTGGACCGGGTGCGGATCAAGTACGCGAACGTCGGCCGCCCTGCGCGGACCAAGGCAAGCCTGGTCGCCCGCGCCATCCAGGACGGGCTGGTCGACGTGGACGACCTCTGAGCTGATTCGCTGCGCGCCCTCAGCCGGGCAGCGCGTGCGGTTTCCGGCCGTCCGCGAGTTCCTCGGACCGCCAGATCTCCTTGCCGGTCTGCGGCTCCATGGACCGGAGTGTCCTGCCACTGTCCGCGATGAAGAGCTCGTCCTCCAGCACGGCCGGCTCCTCGAAAGTGTTGAAGTCCCCGGCCTGCACGGACCACGGTTGCGGCCGCCAGCGGCCCGGCCGATCAGGGTGAACGTGCGCTCGCCGTGCCCGATGGCACCCAGCACGGTGCGGGCCTGCGCCTCCGTGGGGAATTCGGCTTCCAGGATCCGCTCGCCGCTGACCAGCAAGGCCGAGTTCGGTCTGCGCAGGGCCTGCTCGAGGTGGTCCCAGGCATCGGTGCCCTGTGGCCATTCCTCCAGGATCAGGACACGGTTCACATAGAGCCTTCTCCAACTCAAGTTCAGGACACCGCGGTCGCACGGTGCGTGCCTCACACAGCTACGAGCCGGACCCGGTCGCCGCAGAGCTTGGTCATGGCGTCGATGTCGGACGTCAGCATGACCACCGGACGCTGCTGCCGCAGGGCGGCCTCGGTCACTGCCGCGTCGATGGCGTACTTGTGACCGTGCAGCCCGGACCCCACCAACAGCGCCGAGGCCGTCTTCGCCTCCTCATCGCCCACCGGGATCACACGCAGTCCCGACAGCAGCCAGCTCAGCCGAGCCTTGTTCGTACGGGCGTGGACGGCCTCGATGATGGTGGGTGCGCAGATCACCACCTCCATGCCCCGCGACCGCGCCTCCGCGACCAGCGCCACCACGGTCTCGTCATCGGCGAGCAGCTTGGAGAGTCCCTCGCTGTCCAGGACCAGCGTCCCCTCGTGGCTCAGCTTACGGCGGGCCACTGGTCTTCCTCGGCGAACACCTCGTCGAACACCTGCCGCGCCCGCTGCCGCGCCTGCTCGGAGACCTGCCCGTTGCGGCTCTCGTAGTCGGCCAGGTACTCGTCCAGCACCTGCCCCCGCAGCTCCCGCTCGACGGCCGCGGCGATGAACGCGGAGAACTCCCGCTTACCGACCCGCGCCCGGATCGCCTCCGCGGTCCCCTCGGGCAGAGACAGGCTGACCCTGGTCGCCGGCCCCTCACCGATGCTGTGCGTCGTCTCGGGCATGACCCCATTGTGTCAAACGAGTAGGAAACCAAGAAAGCCCTGCGGCCCCCAGGCCACTGCGAGCTTGCGTCAGCATCACTGCGCTGACACGTCAGCACGGGAAATAGGGACAAAAAACACCCCCCTGACTGTGTTTCCGCAGGTCAGAGGGGTGCAAATGTGTGGAGCCTAGGGGAGTCGAACCCCTGACATCTGCCATGCAAAGACAGCGCTCTACCAACTGAGCTAAGGCCCCTCAAAAGGAGCGTCCGACCGGAAGAAACCCCACACCGGCGGGCGCCCAGACCAGAGTACCCGGTCGCCCCCCGGATCCCGCAAAAGGATTGGGGGTCCCGGTAAACGACCACTCTCCGTAAGATGCTCGGCGTGGTTCGCTACAGCGAACCACGGTTCTGGGGAAGCGATGGGGAGACGCAATGGACGCCGCACAGCAGGAAGCCACCGCAAGAGCGCGGGATCTGCAGCGGAACTGGTACGGGGAGCCGCTGGGGACGCTCTTCCGTAAGCTCATCGACGATCTTGGTCTCAACCAGGCTCGTCTCGCGGGGGTTCTGGGACTGTCCGCACCGATGCTGTCGCAGCTCATGAGCGGACAGCGGGCGAAGATCGGCAATCCCGCCGTGGTCCAGCGGGTGCAGCTGCTGCAGGACTTGGCGGGACAGGTCGCGGACGGCAGCGTGAGCGCGGCCGAGGCCACCGAGCGCATGGAGGAGATCAAGAAGTCACAGGGGGGCTCGGTGCTCAGCAACACCACGCAGACGACGAACAGTTCGGGCGCGCCCACGGTCAAGCGGGTGGTCCGCGAGATCCAGTCGCTGCTGCGCTCGGTGGCGGCCGCGGGCGACATCATCGAGGCCGCGGACACCCTCGCCCCCACCCACCCGGAACTGGCAGAGTTCCTCCGGGTGTACGGCGCCGGCCGCACCTCCGACGCGGTCGCGCACTACCAGTCCCACCAGAACTGACCCCGAGGCCCGGTGCCGCGGGGGTTCGGCAGCCGGGCCGACGGTCCACGTCCGGGGCGGGCACGAGGGGGTCGTGCCGGGGGAGTCCGCGAAGGACGGTCAGCGAGGGGGAGTCGTATCGCTCGTCGTGGGGGAAGCAAGGGGGGTAGCCGAAGGGGGAGGAGCAACGCACAACCATGGGTGAGGTCTTCGCCGGGCGGTACGAACTGGTCGACCCGATCGGGCGCGGAGGCGTCGGTGCCGTCTGGCGTGCCTGGGACCATCGCCGCCGTCGATACGTGGCCGCCAAGGTGCTGCAGCAGAGCGACGCGCACTCGCTGCTGCGGTTCGTCCGCGAGCAGGCCCTCCGGATCGATCACCCGCATGTGCTCGCGCCCGCCAGTTGGGCCGCCGACGACGACAAGGTCCTGTTCACCATGGATCTCGTGGCCGGCGGTTCGCTGGTCCACCTCGTCGGGGACTACGGCCCCTTGCCGCCCACGTTCGTCTGCACCCTTCTCGACCAACTCCTCGCGGGGTTGGCCGCGGTGCACGCGGAGGACGTCGTCCACCGCGACATCAAGCCCGCCAACCTGCTCCTCGAAGCCACCGGCACAGGTCGCCCGCGGCTGCGGCTGTCCGACTTCGGCATCGCCATGCGGCTCGGCGACCCCCGGCTGACCGAGACCAACCTCGTGGTGGGCACGCCCGGCTACCTCGCGCCCGAGCAACTCATGGGCGCGGAACCGGACTTCCCCGCCGACCTGTTCGCCGTAGGGCTGGTCGCGCTGTATCTGCTGGAGGGCGCCAAGCCTGACGCCAAGGCGCTCGTCCAGTACTTCGCCGCGCACGGAACACCCGGTGCGCCCAAGGGCGTTCCCGAACCGCTGTGGCAGGTCGTGGCCTCGCTGTTGCAGCCTGATCCGCATGCGCGGTTCCGCACCGCGACAGGCGCGCGCAAGGCCCTCGCCTCGGCCGCCGAGCTCCTGCCGGAACCCGGCCCCGACGACGAGCTCATCGAGATCTTCGACCAACTCGGGCCACTGCCACCAGGGTTCGCGGCGAGCGGGCCGCTCAAGCGGGCGCCGGGGGTCGAAGGGGGGACGGGCGGCTCGGGCGGCGCCCCGTCGCTGATCGGTGAGAGGTCGAGGGGCTCGGCGGCGGTGACAGGGTCCGCCGGAGTGACAGGCTCGGCTGAGAGGGCCGGCGCCGGGTCCGCGTCGACGGGCGCCGCAGCTACTCCGGGGGACGTCGGCTCCGTATCGACTACTCCGGGGGACATCGGCTCCGTATCGACCGGCTCCGGGCAGGGCGAGACCGGCACCGGACAAGGGACAGCCGACACCGGTCCCGGCACGGCCGGCCTCGGCATGGCCGGCCCCGGCTCGGACGCAGTGGCCGACGATCCGCGCCGGCGCATGGCGGGGCCGAATCCGGCCTCGGACTTCCCCATGTCGGACACCGGCAGCTTCCACCTGCCGCTGCCCCAGCCCACTGGCTCCTCCCCGCAGACGCATACACCGCCTCCACAGCCCACCGAGGCACCGCCACCACCACTCCAGGCCCAAGCACCGCTCCAAGCGCCGGCGCACTTTCACGCACATCCACAAAGCCAGGCCCAGGCAGGTGGCCAGGCACACGAGAACGTCCAGCACCACACCCCGGCGCACAGCTCGCCCTACGACACCACCCACGTCCTGTCCTCCCCGCAGTCACGCGCCCCTCAGTACCCGACGCAGTCTCCGACGACGCCGGCACAGCACCAGCGCGTCGACACCTCTACTGCTTCGTACACCGCTCAGAGCCCGCAGGTTCCACCTTCGGCGCCCCCAATTCCGCAGTCGCGCCACCGCGGCGGCCACCGCGCCACCCGACGCGCGGCCCGCAGCGTCGCCCGCCGCCCCGGCCCGCCCGCCAAGGTGGCGGTGCCGCTCCTGCTGCTAGCGCTGGTCTGCTACGCCGTCGGTTTCTGGGCACTGACTCGGATCTGACCCGGATCTGAGCCGACTGAGCCACCGAAGGCGCCCTCACCCGCCCGCGCCCGAGGTACCCCTAGACCCGCCCGCGTCCCCAAATGCCCCCACCCGCGTCCTACCCGACCCCGACTCTCCGCCGAGCCACCACCACCCACACCCCCAACACCACCAGCACCAGGGTCCCCGCCCCGATCCCACTCACCGCGAGCACGGTCATCGCAGCGTCCCCACCGCCTCCGCCGTCGCCGCCGCCGACCGCGTCCCCCGCAGCCGCCTCCTGGTCCCCCGCGGTGATGTCAAAGACGCCCGCCGGCTCGGACTCCCCCGCGTACCCGGGCCCGGCCTGCGTCGAGCCCTCCACGCGCACGTGCAGCGTCAGCTCGAACGGCCCGTCCCCGTACCTCTCGGCCACCTCGGCCGACAGGTGCACCACGAGGTAGTAGGACCCGGCGAACCGCATGGCGCTGAGCCGGTCGAGCACGGCGTAGCGGTTCTCATAGGCGACCGGTGGCAGGGGGGTGAGTGCGGCGGCCTTCCGGCTGCCGGTGTAGGCGGCGCTCGCGTCGGCGACGAAGCCCCGTACGGGGTTGTAGAGGGCGAGATTCAGGGCGGTGACCGCGTAGCCGTTGTCGGCGTTCGGGTCGCCGAGTTCGGCGGTGGCGTACACCTGGCGGCCCCAGTCGAGCGGCACCTTGTAGAAGAGCGTCCGCCCGGGCTCGATGTCGGTGGTCCACACGCCCTCGCCGAGGGGCGCCGCCGAGGCGAAGCCGGAGCCGCCCAGGCGGGGCTCGGCCTTGCCGGTGAGGGGCGCGGGTGAGGCGGAGTCCCAGGCCTTGGGGGCGCTGGTCTCGCCGATCTGCTGCCGGGGCGGCTCGGAGGCGGCGAAGAGCTCCAGATCCCAGGAGACCGGCGACGAGCCCGTCGTGGCGAGGCGTTCGACGATCACGTCGTAGGCACCCGCGCTGTCACAGCCATTCCGGTTGGCCGAGATCTCGCGCGCGCCCCATGCCCCGATCGGGCGCGGGCTGTGGACGGCGCGAAAAGTCGCGGTGTCCTGGGAACAGGGGCGGTTGTCCGCGTCGCGCACCGACACCTCAATGCCGTCGCCCGCCTTGATCGTGCTGCCGGGAGGGGGGACGGCGATCACGGAGACATACGCGTCCGAGGTGTCGTCGAGGTCGAGGCGGTAGTGGATCTCTCCCTCGCCGGGCAGGGAGCTCTTGTACGTCGTGCCGGGTGCGAGGGGTACGGCGTCCGCGGTGCTCGTCGCGCCCGTGACGGTCCGGGCGTCCGGTGCGAAGGCGTAGGGGCCGGGTGTGCCGGCGGCGAGCGCGGGCCCGTCCGCCAGGGCGGCCGTCGTACACAGCAGCAGGGCCGCTATGACGGCCACACGCGCGCGTGCCGGGGAATGACCGCGCCACCTCCTCGCGGGGCGCCACCGCGCCGTACGCCGCCGCCTCATCACGTGCCGCTCCTCGTCGCCGTCGGACCATGGCCGTCGCCCATCCTGCCCAGCCCGGCCGCGGGTCACCCCCGCAATCCGTACGGTCGTCCGAAACGCCCGGCTCCGAGGTCTGCGGTTCTAAGGCCTGCGGGCCGCTTCCGCAACTCGATGCGGCGACGCTCTGCCGTCGGAGGGGTACACAAAACCCCGGCCGCTCGGGCGACCGGGGTCTGTGTGCAATCCGATGTCGTGGCTCACGAACCCGTGGGCACGGAGTCAGTCGCCTCCGTCCACAGATCCTGCTCGGCGCGATCCGCCTGGATCTGGCGGTACACGAGGAGCCCGCCGATGGCGGCCAGTGCGACCAGGAGAAGCTTCTTCACCGCGCGACCTCGTCTTTCCTTGACGTAGGGGACCTCTGGCGCCCGACTATACACACCGGCCGATACCAATCGGTGACCTACATAGGCGCTCAACTGCCGCCCGGCACACCCCAGTAGAAGCGGACGCCACCGCTCCCGTCGGAGGATGATCACACCCCGACGGACGGTGACCTTTCATCCCTTTTCTCCAGCTTCCTCACTCGCCCCGGCTCCTGCACCCATTCGAGTGGTGTTCATCTGAAGATCGACGCGCCACGGGCGTCGGTCCATGACTTCTCGACCCCCATACACATCATGAGGAAAGTACGCAAATCGCCCAACCCGAAAGTGAGGGGCCATGACCCGGAACAAGGTCATGAACCTGTGGACCGCCATCGTCACCGCCTTCCTCGCGCTGTGCACGGCGCTCGGATTCGTCAGCAACACCGCCGCCGCGGCCGTACCGCACACCGAGACGAGCCGCCGGAGCAATGGCGACGACAACAACCGCAGCGCCGAGCTGACGGTGCCGGCGATGCCCCACTGGGCCTGGTCCTACGCCAGAGCCCTGCCCCCCACGATGAAGCAGCGCATCCGCGCCGAGGCGCACGGCAAGACCCCCGGCTGCCGCCACCGCCCGCTCACGGAGACGGAAGCGGCCACCTCCGCCTCGACCACCCGCGAGTGCGCCGACGCCGAGGCTCCGGACCGGCCGCTCGTCCCGCACCAACGCTGAACCCGGGCTCGCCCCCAAGCCGTAACCCTCTGCTTCACCCCCGCCGTCACAGCGAGCTTGCGTACACGGCACCGCTCATGACGACAGTCCCTCCAGCAGTACTGCGGCGCGCTTCATCCCGGCTCGACGATGTGCCGGAGATAGGCCCACGGGTCGTTGAGGTACCGCCGCCAATGGTCGACGAGTTCCAGATCCCGCCAGTCGGCGGGACGCATTCCGTGGTCACCCACCTCGATGATCTCGGCGCCCGGCAGCGCCGTCAGCACGGGTGAGTGCGTCGCGCAGACGATCTGTGCGCCACAACGCCCCAGTTCGTGCAGCAGACCCACGAGTTGAAGACAAGAAGCGAAGGACAGCGCGGCCTCGGGCTCGTCAAGGACGTACAGCCCAGGCTCCTGAAACCGCTCGCGGAAGGCCATCAGAAAGCCCTCGCCGTGGCTCATCTCGTCCGCGGCCCCGGACAGCCTTCCCGTCTTCTGCTCCCGGCCCAGCGCGTCCAGCGCCGTCTCCGCCCGCAGGAAGAAGCCTCTGCGGCGCGTCCGAGGCCCGCGCAGCATGCGGCGGCCGGCAGCCGTCGCCTCGAACCGTATGCGACCGCCCAGGGCCGACGGCTCACGCCAACTGGCGTACTTGTAGCCCGCGGATCCGCCCCAGGAGTCCAGGCCGAAGCCCTCCGCCAGCGCCTCGACGAGGGTCGACTTGCCCGAGCCGTTCTCCCCCACCAGGAACGTGACGGGCGCGGTGAATCTCAGGCCGTCGTCCGCAAGCTGCCGCACGCACGGCACCGACCACGGCCACTGCCCGCCCTCCGCCCGCTCACCCTCGGCGACATGCGCGTACGCCCGTTCGACGATCATGCCGCCAGGCTCTCACCCGGCACTGACAATCGGGCATGCAAAGACCCCCGGTCCGTCTGGACCGGGGGTCTTTTCGCTGGTGGGGCTAACAGGATTTGAACCTGTGGCCTCATCCTTATCAGGTCGATCATGGGTGGTTGGCGACGTCGGTCAACCGGCCCTGCGCCTTGATTGGCTATCCGTCGGGGTTCGGCTTCGACCGCCGCCGTCCGCCGCTGTTGGTGTCAGGCACTGGTGTCAGACATCAACCGGCAGCTTGACAGGTCTCATGGCCAGTAGTAGCGCCTCGACGAAGGTGCGCCCGGACGAGAATCAGCACGATGACCACGGTGATCAACTGAGTTGCGGAGTCGAGAGCAGCCGCGATGGACTCAGCTCCGATCACGCAGCTCGCTACGACCGCAGCAGCAGGCCACGGGGCGTTGTCAGCGACATGTGGGAGAGTTTCGTTGGTGGCCACGCTGCCCGTAGGTAGCGAGGTACTGGGGAGCGAGGAGGTCACGTTCAGTACTCCTTGTTCTCATGGGGCGCACTCGTCTCTCGCCAAAGTGTCCGAGTGCGCCCCAACTGGTGGACGCGTCCAGTTCTACGGCACGGCACTGACAAAAGCGGGGCCCAACTCCAGTAGTGCATGCGGAAGTTGAACGAGGCCGTCGTTTCACGTGAAACCAGCCCCCAAAGCTCTCGCCGTTTGATCAGGCTAGATGAACTTTAAAAAATGCCGCAATACGGACAGTGCGGACCGAGATGGGGTCCGCATCAGGCCACGAAGCTAGCAGTGGATACGCCCGCCCCCGCTTCTTTCGAGAAGCGCTTCTGCTTCGTACGGACCACCCCGGAAAAGTGTCCACCACGTCCACCTGTAGACCCCTCTACAGGCGTCTGACGTGCGCTTATATCGGTTTGCGATCATCGCAAAGAATTGCACTCATCGCAAAGCAGTTGCCATCAGCGCAGTTCGGTGCACTTAAGCGGCAAAACGCGCACGGAGACTTGGCTGAAAGATGATTGGTTGCTGACCCGTCCACACCAACCCACCACTCTCCCCAGCTCCCATCCCGTCCGCCGTCGACCCACACACCGTGGAGCGGGCGTGGTCCATGGCGTCCAGGTGGAGCGCGCCACTGTACGAACGACCTGGACGCCATGGGCCGCGTCTGCTCCACGGTGTGTGGGTCGACGGCGGACGGGATGGGAGCTCCCCACGCACACCGCTACGGGCCCGCGGCCGGGAACGGCGCCCCCTCCATCCCGGTGTCGGCCGATCCCCCGCCGGAGGCATTGCCTTGACCGAAGGCCGCTCTATGCGGTGATCGACTCATGGCCTCCGGCCCTATCCACAGTGGGCGCGCGTCGGCGCAGCGTGCGCGGAGCGGGCCGAAGGCAGGAGCGCAGCGCGCAGCGGAGCCGGGAAGCGCGCCCGGCGGAGCGGAGCGCAGCCGGGTGCCTTGATGAGGTAGAGAAACCTGTAACAGGTCCCGGGTCCCGGTCACCGGGTCCCGGTCGAAGATCACTTGATGAGGTAGAGAAACCTGTAACAGGTCCCGGGTCCCGGTCACCGGGTCCCGGTCGAAGATCACTTGCCGAGTGGCGGTGTCAGCTCGCGGTCGTCATGCGTTCGGATGTGCGGCGCCTCGTCGCGCGAAGCGTCCATGATGCGCGCCGCGTAGACCTCGCTCATCGCCGCTCCTCCTTCGTGCTGGCTGGGCCGCACAACAGCGTCATCAGGCAGAGTGCTGGTCGGTGGCGAGAAGTCGGCTGGTGAAACCCTCGCGGCATAGCCGCTCGTACGCCTCCAACACGTCACCCGGTACGGGCTGGCTGATCATGAATCCCTGCTCCGGATAGATCAGGAGACGCTGAAGTGCCCCCACCAACATGTCAATGACCAACCGAGCATCCTGGATGGAGTCCGCGTACTCCTCCAACGTCATCGGAGTGGATGCGCTGACGATCTCGACTTCGGGCCACAGCTTGCGCGCCGTGGCGTACGCGCGCCTCTCCTCGTACGGCTTGCTGATGAGCAGCACGGAGGAGACCTCCACTCCAGCCGCCTCAAGCACGGCCATGGAAAGGCGGATGTTCTCGCCGGTATTGCGGGCGTTGGGTTCTACGAACACGGCTGAGCTGGGAACACCGAGTTCGAGGGCTCGTTCGCGGTAGTGGACAGCTTCCCCCCGCGGCATGCGTTCCCGCGTCGTCGGGCTGGTGGCTCCCGTGAACAGAAGCAGGGGAGCCATGCCGCGCTTGTACAGGTCTACCGCCGTATCGGCTACACCCAGGTCATGGCTACCCAACCCGATCGCGACTGAGCACGGCCGCAAGGCATGGCCCATCTGGTGGTAGTCCCACAGTCGCCGTGCGTCGGTCCATGCCTGAGTGGAGATCATTACTGCCCCTTCTCGCCCTTCGCCGAGTCCGGCACCTTGAAGTCGTACTCCCAGGCGAAGCGCGAAGCCGCGTGCACACCAATGGCGAACTCCACCACTGTGCCAGAGGCCGTGTACGTCGTCCGGTGTAGCTCGACGACAGGTTCGCCCGGCGGCAACTGCAAGAGCTTCACTTCGTCGGCCGTGGCCGCCCTGGCGAAGATCTCCTCTTTCATGTGGTCGATCTCGTATCCCGCGTCGTACAGCACGCGGAATCCGCCGCCGCGACCGGCGGGCCCCGGTGTCGGGTCCACCAGTCGCGTGCCCTCGACGTGTTCGGGCCGGTAGTAGCTGGTGAGGGTGTGGGTCGGCTGATCGCCTTCCTTAACCAGCCGCGCTCGCGCGTACACCTCCGCCCCCTCGGGCAGGCCGTGCGCAGCGGCGACCGCCGGCGGGGCTTCCACGCGGCTGACGGTCTGAGTCTGCTCGTTCCGGCGATAACTGCGACCAGAGGCCACGCGGTCCGCGATGAAAGCCACCTCGTCGCCATCGCGCCACTTCGCCTTGTCGTACCTGCCGATGCCGAGCCGCTTCAGCGGGACTCGTTGCCGTACGACGGTGCCGTGCCCGCGGGACGACGTCACTAGGCCCTCGGCCTCAAGAGCCTTGTAGGCCTGGTGGACGGTGGACTTGGAGCCCTCGCCTGCCGCAACAAGCTCCCTGATCTGCGGAAGCTGCTGGCCAGGCGCGTACACACCCCTCTTGATCTCCTCAGCCAGCTTGTCGGCCAGCTCCCGCCACTTCGGCGCCATTTCACGACTCCTCTCGATGAGACAAGTCAAGCACAGTCCCAGGACTGTTGACAGTCCCAGGACTGCGTGCCACAGTCTTCCTAAGTCGCTCGCAGTCCTAGGACAGCGGGCATGGAGGGCCTTCTTTGGGCTGCTCCAAAGCATCGACTCAGGGAGTACTTCATGCCGTCCTTCAAGATCGACACTTCGACCGCTGTGGTGTTCGTGGCGACCGCGCCGGAGCCGAAGATGGTGAACAAGAAGACCGGTGAGCGGGCCGTGGACCGGGAGACCAACGCGAGCCTCTCGACCGTGGGTCTGCTGGTCTCGGACGAGGGGGAGGGGAACCTCTACCAGGTGACCGTGCCGGAGACCGGCCTCCCCGAGGGTCTGGCGCCGGGCATGCCGGTCAAGGTCATCGGCCTGAAGGCCCGTGACTGGGAGAACGAGTTCAACGGTCAGAAGCGGCACGGCATTTCGTTCCGCGCGGTCGCGATCACCCCGGCGGCCTGACCATGACCGACCTGACGATGTGGCTGGAGGCCACGGGAGCCCTGGCCGGTGCCGGTGGCCTCGGCTACGCGAAGGTACGCGCACCGCGCGTGTACTGGTCGCTGGTCGGGATGCCGGTCACCTGGGGGCGCTTCACTCTCTCGTACCGCTCCACGATGGACGTGTGCGGGCTCACGGTGCAGCCGTCGGGCCTGCGGGCGTTCATGACCCGCAACGTCGCTCGCCGTGAGGTTCAGCCGGTCCCGCCGAAGATCCGCCGGGTACGCGGTACGTCGACGGGACTGCGGGTGACCCTGCGGCTTCCCGCTGGCCTGGAGCCCGCCGACGTGATCGCTTCATCGGAGCGGCTCCGGCACGCCTGGGGTGTCCACTCGGTGACCGTGATGGAGACGAAGCCCGGTTTCGTGGAACTGCGGATGACCGGATATGACGTGCTGCGCCAGGTGCGGATGCCCCGCAAGGCCCGACCACACGGCATGGCCGTTCCGGTCGCGGTGCGGGAGGACGGAACCGCGTTCGAGCGTGACTACCGCAAGGCACCGATGGCGCTCACCCTCGGCGCCAACCACTCCGGCAAGTCCATGTACCAGCGCAACCTCATCAAGGGACTGGCGCAACTGCCGGTGGCCCTGGTCGGAGTCGACTGCAAGCGCGGGGTGGAACAGTCCACCTTCGCGCCCCGCCTGTCGGCCCTGGTCACCAACCCCGACGACGCCGCCTCCCTGCTCGGTGTCCTGGTCGCGGAGATGGAAGCCCGCTTCGACCTGCTGAGCCGTCACGGCGTCTCGGACATGTGGGAACTGCCTGCCGAGGTGCGGCCGGTGCCGGTCGTCGTCCTGGTCGATGAGGTGGCGGAACTGTTCCTGATCTCTTCCAGGAAGGATGAGGAGCGTCGGGAACGGATCGTCACCGCGTTGATCCGGCTGGCTCAGATGGCCCGCGCGATCGGCATCTACCTGGAGATCTGCGGGCAGCGCTTCGGATCCGACCTGGGCAAGGGCGCCACCATGCTCCGTGCTCAGCTCACCGGCCGCGTGGTGCACCGCGTCAACGACAAGCAGACCGCCGAAATGGGTCTCGCTGACGTGGCCCCGGACGCGGTCCCGGCCGCGAGCATGATCCCGATGAACCGTCCCGGAACCGCTGTCGCGGCGGACTCCTCCGGCGGCTGGTCGAAGATCCGCACCCCGAACACCTCGCGGGACGAAGTGGTCGCGGTCTGCCAGGAGTTCGCCCACCTGGTCCCGGATCTGCCGTTCCTCGACCCGTTCCGCCCTCATGTGCCCGCCCCGGCGCCGACGGCCGGTCCGTCGCTGGTCAAGCCCCGCCCGGTCACCGAGTAGCGCCCGCTCCGCCTCGGGCGGTCGGGAATGCTCCCCGGCACGCCCCTGGCCCGACTCCCTTGAAGGGAGGTGCCCCACATGTCTCGCTCAATCCGCCCGGACCCCGTGCTCGTGCAGGCCGTCATCGCCGGTGCGCTGTCCTTCGCCCACCTGCATGACCTCGCCGCCGCTGCCGGACAGTCCGGTTGGAAGGCCTGGGCCTATCCAGTCTCGGTCGACCTGCTGTTGGTCGCCGCCTGGCGTCGGCTGCGCACGGCCCGCCGCGACCGGTCCGCCTGGACCTGGTTCGTGATCGCGCTGGCCGCGTCCCTCGGCGCGAACATCGCGACCGCCGGTCTCCTCGACTTGGCCCATGTGCCCGCCTGGCTGTGCATCCTCGTGGCTGGCTGGCCCGCCCTGGCCTTCCTCGGCGGAACCCTCCTGGTCCACTCGCCCGTCGACCCGGCCGCTCTCGCACAGCCGGGGGACGAACCGTCGGCGCCGGAAGTCGAGATGCACCGCACCGACGAACCCGCCTCCGACCCGGCTCCCGCCGCGACCGTGCCGGAACTGACCCCGGCTCCGCCGCAGCCCGCCCCCAGCGCCCCCGCCGTTCCGGCCGCGCTGCTCGATCACGCCCGCAAGATCGCCGACGCACACCGGGCCTCCACGGGCTCACCGATGCCCGCCGACGCTCTGTCCGCCCGGCTCCAACTGCCCGCCCCGATGGCCGACGCCATCGCCGCCGAACTCCAGCTCACCTGACCGGAAGGGAGAAGCCGCCCGTGACCGCCTACCGCCGCTTCCGCAACGTGATCCGCATCGGACCCGTTCAGGTCGCCACCGCCTACGACGGCCGCGGCCGCGACAAGCACACCGCCGCCTGCACCGCCCCCGGCTGTGGCTTCGCCGCCGACTACGACACCCGCGCCGGCGCCGAGCTCGCCGCCCGTACACACCGCTGCAAAGCCTAGAAGGGACAGCCCGCCATGGACGTACCGCTCTGGCTCGCCCTGCTCGTCGTCGGATGGCTCGGCGTCAAGCTCGCCCGCCCGCCGTGGTGGCTGGTCGCCGTGCTGCTGGTCGGCGGCTACCTCGTCGCCGGAAGCTTCCTCGCCCCCGCCCTCGGCTCCGTCCTCAAGTAGAAGGGAACCGCCTCGTGTTCACGCCGAAGTACCCGCCCCAGGACACCGCACCGCCCGCCACGGCCACCGCCCCGGCCGTCTACACCCCGGTCCCCCTCCAGCCGACGGCCCCGGCCCCGGTCGCCCCGGCCTCGAACCGGCCGACGGTCCAGCTCACCCCCGGCAGCGCTCTCGCCCTCGCCGCTGGCGGCGGCGCCGTGGTCCTCGTCGTCGGCGCGGTCGTGGTCTCGCTCCTGCTCGCGGTCGCCATCACCGGCGTCTCCGTCGCCGTGGTCGCGGTCGTCCTGCGCCTGCTCATCAAGGACCTGCACAAGCACTGAACGGCCCCGGGGCGGCTCTCTCGCCAAAGACCGCCACCCCGGCGCCTGCACCCCTTCCAGACCCATCGGACCCGAAAGGGAAGCCTCATGATGCCCCAGCACGCCCAGAACACGCGCGTCTGCCGCGACTGCGACGGCTTCGCCACCGCCGCCATCACCACCGGCCCCCGCCACGCCGACGGCACCCGCGCCACCCTCCGCGTCACCTGCCGGGCCTGCAAGGGCACCGGCCACACCGTCCCCGCCTCCGCACTCACCAAGACCGGACGGTGACGACCGCGTGACCGACACCGCCACCATGGCGGGCCTGGACCCGGCCACCCTCGCCGACGTGCTGAGGCTGGCCGGGTCTCCGGACCTCGACCGCATCCAAGAACAGATCCGCCGCACCGGCGGCTGCTCCGACCCGATCCACCTGCAAGGCACCACCGTCACCCGCGACGCAGCCACCGGCCACGTCCTGCACTCCTACTCGACCGACACCGAGCCCGGCGGTCGACTCCGGATCGCTTGCGGCAACCGCCGCGCCTCGCGCTGCCCGTCCTGCGCCTGGACCTACGCAGGCGACACCTACCACCTCATCCGCGCAGGCCTCACCGGCGACCCCGCCAAGGGCACCCCACACACCATCCGAGATCACCCCCGCGTCTTCGCCACCCTCACCGCGCCCTCCTTCGGCCCCGTCCACAACCGCCCTGGCGCCCGCCCCTGCCGCTGCGGCACCCGTCACACCGAGGACGCACCCGAACTCGGCACCCCGCTCGACCCCGAGTCGTACGACTACGCGGGCGCCGTGCTGTGGAATAACCACGCCTCCGACCTGTGGCGCTACTTCACGATCTACCTCCGCCGCGAGATCGCCCGCCGCGCCGGGCTCACCCAGAAGGCAGCCCGCGAGCAGTCCCGCGTGTCCTTCGGCAAGGTCGCGGAGTACCAGAAGCGCGGAGCGGTCCACTTCCACGCCGTGATCCGCTTCGACGGGCCGGAAGGGCCGGACTCCCCGCCCCCCGCCTGGGCCACGCTGGATCTCCTCACGGACGCGATCCAAGCCGCAGCCGCCCGCGTGGCCGTCGACGTGCCCCCGGCTGGTGACCAGCCCGCCCGCACCCTGCGCTGGGGCGCCCAGCTCGATGTGCAGCCGATCGGCGCATTCGGCCAGGGTGAGAAGATCACCGAAGCGGCCGTCGCCTCCTACGTCGCCAAGTACGCCACCAAGGCTGCCGAAACCACCGGCACGGTGGACCGCCGCATCGGCAACAAAGAGGCCCTCGCCCTGCTCGGCGTACCCGACCACCCCGCCCGGCTCATCGCCGCCTGCCTCGACCTGCACGCGCTCTACCCGGACCGCAAGCTGCGGGACTGGGCTCACATGCTCGGCTTCCGCGGCCACTTCTCCACGAAGTCCCGCCGGTACTCCACCACCCTCGGCGCCCTCCGCCAGGTCCGCGCCGACTACCGCGCTGCCCAGCAACGCGAAGCCTTGGGCCTGCCCGACCCCGATGACACGGAGGCAACCACGCTGACCCTCGCGCACTGGTCCTACACCGGACATGGCCACACCCCCGGCGAATCCTGGCTCGCCGCCAACATCCGCCGGGACATCCAGCACAACCGCGAGACCGCCCGCGATGAACTACCCGCCCTGCTCGAACTGGAAGGAGCCGCCGCATGACCACCGCCACATCCGAGTTGCTCACCGTGCCGCAGGTCATGGCGCGGCTCAAAGTCGGACGGACCAAGGTCTACGACCTGATCCGGACTCACCGCCTCGTCTCGATAAAGGTCGACGGGTGCCGGCGCATCCCGGACGACGCCGTCCGCGACTTCATCATTGGCCAGATCGGGGAGGCTGCCTGATGGCCAAGCGTCGGCCCAACGGCGGTGGCACGATCACCAAGCGCAAGGACGGCCGCTACCAAGGCGCTGCCTACGTCACCGACACCGACGGCAATCGAGTCCGGAAGTACGTCTATGGCTCCACCTGGGATGAGGCGAACGAAAAGCTCGACAAGCTCCAAGACCAGGAGCGCAACGGCGTCCCGGTGCCGTCCCGGTCCTGGTCGCTCGGCGAGTGGCTGACGTACTGGCTGGAGCACATTGTCGAGCCGGAGCGCGAGCACAACACGTACGTCAAGTACGAGTCCAAGGTCAGGCTCTACCTGATGCCGCATCTCGCCAAGAAGCCGCTGGTCAAGCTCACGCCCGCCCAAGTCCGCACGTTCATGGCTGCCTTGAAGCGCGAGAAGGTCGGCGCCTCCACACGGTTCGAGGTGCTGCGCGTGCTTCGCAACGCCCTCAACCGGGCCATCCGCGAGGAGCTGCTGACGCGCAACGTCGCGCTCCTGGTCGACATGCCCAAGGTCACCAAGGACAAGGGCAAAGCATGGAACGCCCGTGAGGCGGTCACGTTCCTTCGCGCGACTCGGGCCCACCGCCTCTACGCGGCCTGCGTCCTGGTCCTCGTGCTCGGCCTGCGCCGCAGTGAGCTCCTGGGCCTGCGCTGGCAAGACGTCGACTTCGAGGCGCGGCACTTCACCCCGGTCAAGCAGGTGCAGCGGGTCAAGGGCGTCGGCCTGGTCCTCAAGGACCTCAAGACCGAGTCGTCACAGGCGGTGCTCCCCCTGCCGGAGTTCTGCGCCCGCGCCCTGGAAGAGCGCCGGGAGCTCCAAGAGCTAGAACGGAAGATCGCTGGTGACCACTGGTCGCAGGAACCGGACCATGACCTGATCTTCTCGTCGGAGCACGGCGGCATGATCGACCCGGTGGGCTTCTCCCGCACCTTCGATCGCCTCGTGAAGCGGGCCGGTGTGCGCCGAATCACGGTCCGTCTCGCCCGGCACACCTGCGGCACCCTGCTCGCCTTCCTGAAGGTGCACCCCAAGGTCGCCCAGGCGATCCTCCGCCACAGCCAGATCAGCATGACCATGGACGTCTACACGCACGTGGTCGGCGACAGCGAGCGGGAAGCGGTCGGCATGCTCGCCGAGCTTCTGGAAGATCCACTCATCGGTTGATGTCAGCCGCAGATGTCAAAGACCCCCAGGGAAGATCACCTGGGGGTCTTTTCGCTGGTGGGGCTAACAGGATTTGAACCTGTGGCCTCATCCTTATCAGGGATGCGCTCTAACCAACTGAGCTATAGCCCCGCCGCGCTCTGCGGTGTATGTCCCGCGCGCTGACTCCTGAAGATTAGCGCACGACGTGGGCAGTCCCAAAATCGGTTGTCGGAGGACCGTCAGCCGCGGTTCAGCCGCAGGTCACTCGTCCTCGGCCAGCGTCAGCTCGACGCCGCCCACGAAGCCGGCGGAGAGGTTGTAGATGAACGCGCCGAGCGTCGCCAGCGCCGTCGCGAGGACGACGTCGATGACCGCGATGATCGACGTGAACATCAGGACGTTCGGCAGCGACAGGAAGGACTGCAGGTCGAAGCCGTTCGACTCGTTGGAGCCGGTCGCCTCGGAGATCGTGCCGCCGACCGTCGAGAACACGCCCATGGCGTCCATGACCATCCACAGCATCGCGGACGCGACGATCGTGCAGATGCCCAGCGCGATGGAGAGCAGGAAGCTGACCTTCATCACCGACCACGGGTCGGCCTTGGCCACCCGCAGGCGCGCCTTGCGGGTGCGCGGCGTCGTGCGCGCCCCTGTGCGGGGCCGGCGCACCGCGCTCCCGGGAGCGGGCGTCTGATAGGCCTGCGGCGGGTGGTAGGGCCCGGCGGCCTGCTGCTGCCGTTCCCCGGGCAGCGGCGACGCCGACGCCGCGGGGGCCTGCTGCGCCGCCGCGGGCTGAGGCTGCGGCTGGGCGCCCGCAGCGGCCGAGCCCGCACCGGCCGCGTACTGCTGGGGCTGCGAGCCTCGGGTGTCCGTCACGGTTCCCCCCTGGGATCCGGGTGCGTCGGGCGAGGAAGAGCCCTTCGCCGACGGCTTGATCGCTTTCAACTGCGTGGTGTGCGTGTCCGGCGCGGGCGCGGCGGAGCCACGGCCGCCGCCGTCCGTGTCCTTACCGGCCGTAGAACCGGTCGAGGTACTGGACGATCCGGCGCCCGTGGCTCCGCTCACGATGACTCTCTCCTCGTGCTACTCGGCCGAGGGCGACTCACCCTCGTCCGTGCCGATGGTCTCGGCGGCACCCTCGGCGGTCTCGTCGACGGCCACGTCGCCGTCGACCTCCTCCGCCTCGCGTCCCGCCTCGGCGTTACGTGCGATACCGACGACGGCATCGCGCTTGCCCAGGTTGATCAGTTGGACGCCCATGGTGTCACGGCCCGTCTCCCTGACCTCGTTGACTCGCGTACGAATCACACCGCCGCCCAGCGTGATGGCGAGGATCTCGTCGGTCTCCTCGACCACCAGCGCCCCGACGAGCGAACCGCGATCCTCGACGATCTTGGCGGCCTTGATGCCGAGGCCGCCGCGACCCTGGACGCGATAGTCGTCGACGGCGGTCCGCTTCGCGTACCCACCGTCGGTGGCAGTGAACACGAACGTACCGGGTCGAACAACATTCATCGAGAGCAGCTCGTCGCCCTCGCGGAAGCTCATGCCCTTGACACCCGAGGTGGCGCGGCCCATCGGGCGCAACGACTCGTCCGTGGCGGTGAACCTGATCGACTGCGCCTTCCTGCTGATCAGAAGCAGATCGTCGTCGGCCGAAACCAGCTCGGCACCGATCAGTTCGTCATCGGAACCGTCCTCCATTGAACGGAGGTTGATCGCGATGACACCGCCGGAGCGCGGCGAATCGTAATCCTTCAGAGGCGTCTTCTTCACCAGACCCGCCTTCGTGGCGAGTACCAGGTACGGCGCCGCGTCGTAGTCGCGGATCGCGAGGATCTCGGCGATCGCCTCGTCCGGCTGGAAGGCCAGCAGGTTCGCGACGTGCTGCCCGCGCGCGTCCCGCCCGGCGTCCGGGAGCTCATAGGCCTTGGCCCGGTACACACGGCCCTTGTTGGTGAAGAACAGCAGCCAGTGGTGGGTCGTGGAGACGAAGAAGTGGTCGACGATGTCGTCTTCCTTCAGCTTCGTGCCCCGCACGCCCTTGCCGCCGCGCTTCTGCGCCCGGTAGTCGTCCGTCTTGGTGCGCTTGACGTAGCCGCCGCGTGTGACGGTGACCACGATGTCCTCTTCGGCGATGAGGTCCTCGATGGACATGTCGCCGTCGTAGGGCACCAGCATGGTCTTGCGGTCGTCGCCGTACTTCTCGACGATCGCGGCGAGTTCCTCGCTGACGATGCCGCGCTGGCGGATCGGCGAGGCCAGGATCTCGTTGTACTCGGTGATCTTCGCCTGGAGCTCGTCGTGCTCCTGGATGATCTTCTGGCGCTCCAGGGCGGCCAGTCGGCGCAACTGCATCTCGAGGATGGCGTTGGCCTGGATCTCGTCGATCTCCAGGAGCTCCATCAGGCCCGTACGCGCGACCTCGACCGTCTCACTGGCCCGGATCAGCGCGATCACCTCGTCGATGGCGTCCAGGGCCTTCAGCAGGCCGCGCAGGATGTGCGCCCGCTCCTCGGCCTTGCGCAGGCGGAAGCGCGTACGGCGGACGATGACCTCGATCTGGTGCGTCACCCAGTGGCGGATGAACGCGTCCAGAGAGAGGGTGCGCGGGACGCCGTCGACGAGCGCCAGCATGTTGGCGCCGAAGTTCGTCTGCAGGTCCGTGTGCTTGTAGAGGTTATTGAGTACGACCTTGGCGACCGCGTCCCTCTTGAGCACGATGACCAGGCGCTGGCCGGTGCGCGACGACGTCTCGTCACGGACGTCCGCGATGCCGCCGATCTTGCCGTCCTTCACCAGGTCGGCGATCTTCTGCGCGAGGTTGTCCGGGTTGACCTGATAGGGCAGCTCCGTGACCACCAGGCACTGGCGGTTCTGGATCTCCTCGACCTCGACGACCGCGCGCATGGTGATGGAGCCGCGGCCGGTGCGGTAGGCCTCTTCGATGCCCTTACGGCCCACTACAAGGGCGCCCGTCGGGAAATCAGGGCCCTTGATGCGCTCGATGAGGGCGTCCAGCAGCTCCTCGTGCGACGCCTCGGGGTTCTCCAGGTACCACTGGGCGCCGGCCGCGACCTCGCGCAGGTTGTGCGGCGGGATGTTGGTCGCCATGCCGACCGCGATCCCGGCCGAGCCGTTGATCAGCAGGTTCGGGAAGCGGGAGGGCAGGACGGTCGGCTCCTGGGAGCGGCCGTCGTAGTTGTCCGTGAAGTCGACGGTCTCCTCGTCGATGTCACGGACCATCTCCATCGACAGCGGCGCCATCTTGCACTCGGTGTAGCGCATGGCCGCCGCCGGGTCGTTGCCCGGAGAGCCGAAGTTGCCGTTGGAGTCCACCAGCGGCATCCGCATCGACCACGGCTGCGCGAGGCGGACCAGCGCGTCGTAGATCGAGGAGTCGCCGTGCGGGTGGTAGTTGCCCATGACGTCGCCGACCACGCGCGCGCACTTGTAGAAGCCGCGCTCGGGTCGGTAGCCGCCGTCGTACATGGCGTACAGGACGCGGCGGTGGACGGGCTTGAGGCCGTCGCGGACGTCCGGCAGCGCACGCGAGACGATGACGGACATCGCGTAGTCGAGGTACGAGCGCTGCATCTCCGTCTCGAGGCCGACGGGCTCGACGCGCAGCCCGGCCTCGTCGGCCTCTTCAGGCGTGACAGGCGTGACGGGAGTGTTCTCGTCGGTCATTGCTGGTGAAAGTCCTTCCTGGTGCGGTCAGCTCGGACCGACTCAGATGTCGAGGAAGCGGACATCCTTGGCGTTGCGCTGGATGAACTGGCGGCGGGCCTCGACGTCCTCGCCCATGAGGACCGAGAACAGGTCGTCGGCCTGGGCGGCGTCGTCGAGGGTGACCTGGCCGAGGACGCGGTGCTCCTGGTCCATCGTCGTCACGCGCAGCTCCTCGGCGTTCATCTCACCGAGACCCTTGAAGCGCTGGATCGAGTCCTCCTTGACGCGCTTTCCGCGCTGGCGGCCCATCTCGATCAGCGCGTCGCGCTCGCGGTCGGAGTACGCGTAGTCGACCTCGTCCCGACCCCACTTGATCTTGTACAGCGGGGGACGCGACAGGAACACGTGACCGGCCTCGACCAGCGGCCGCATGAAGCGGAACAGGAAGGTCAGCAGCAGGGTGTTGATGTGCTGGCCGTCGACATCGGCGTCCGCCATCAGGATGATCTTGTGATAGCGGAGCTTCTCGATGTCGAAGTCCTCGTGCACACCGGTGCCGAAGGCCGAGATCAGCGCCTGGATCTCCTGGTTCTGCAGGATCTTGTCGATCCGCGCCTTCTCGACGTTGAGGATCTTGCCTCGGATCGGGAGGATCGCCTGGTACTGCGGGTTGCGGCCGGACTTGGCCGAGCCGCCGGCGGAGTCACCCTCGACGATGAAGATCTCGCACTTGGTGGGGTCGTTCGACTGGCAGTCGGAGAGCTTGCCCGGGAGCGAGGCGCTCTCCAGCAGGCCCTTGCGGCGGGTCAGGTCGCGGGCCTTGCGGGCCGCCACGCGCGCGGTGGCCGCCTGGATACCCTTGCGGATGATGTCCGCCGCCTCGTTCGGGTTGCGGTCCAGCCAGTCGTTGAGGTGCTCGTAGACCGCCCGCTGCACGAAGGTCTTGGCCTCCGTGTTGCCCAGCTTGGTCTTGGTCTGGCCCTCGAACTGCGGCTCGCTGAGCTTCACCGAGATGATCGCGGTCAGACCCTCGCGGATGTCGTCACCCGTGAGGTTGTCGTCCTTCTCGCGCAGCAGCTTCTTGTCGCGCGCGTACTTGTTGATCAGGCTCGTGAGGGCCGCGCGGAAGCCCTCCTCGTGGGTGCCGCCCTCGTGCGTGTGGATGATGTTGGCGAAGGAGTACACGCCCTCGCTGTAACCGCTGTTCCACTGCATGGCGACCTCGAGGGACAGGCTCTTGTCCTTGTCCTCCGCCTCCAGGTCGATGACGGTGGGGTGCACCACGTCTCCCTTGCGGGAGTTGAGGTACTTCACGAAGTCGACGATGCCGCCCTCGTAGTGGTACGTGACGGTCTTGACCTCGTCCTTCTCGTCCGCACCCGCCTCGTCCGCACCGGCGGTCGCCTTCGCCGACTCGCGCTCGTCGGTGAGTTTGATCGTCAAACCCTTGTTGAGGAACGCCATCTCCTGGAAGCGCCGCGAGAGCGTCTCGAAGGAGTAGTCCGTGGTCTCGAAGATGTCGCCGTCGGCCCAGAAGGTGACCGACGTACCCGTCTCCTGAGTGGCCTCGTTCTTGGCCAGCGCGGCCGTCGGGACGCCCATCTTGTAGTCCTGCGTCCAGCGGTGACCGTCGGTCTTGACCTCGACGGCGACCTTCGAGGACAGCGCGTTCACGACGGACACACCCACGCCGTGCAGACCACCGGAGACCGCGTAGCCGCCGCCGCCGAACTTGCCGCCCGCGTGCAGCACGGTCAGCACGACCTCGACGGCCGGCTTGCCTTCGGACGGAACGATGCCGACCGGGATGCCACGGCCGTTGTCGACGACGCGCACGCCGCCGTCGGCCAGGATCGTCACGTCGATGGTGTCCGCGTGGCCGGCCAGCGCCTCGTCGACGGCGTTGTCGACCACCTCGTACACGAGGTGGTGCAGGCCGCGCTCGCCGGTCGAACCGATGTACATACCGGGTCGCTTGCGAACCGCGTCCAGACCCTCGAGGACGGTGATGGCACTCGCGTCGTAGGACGCCGTGACTGAGGCCTCGGCGACTGCGGCCGCGGCCTCGGTGGACGGGATGTTCTCGTTGGGGTTGCCGGAATCGGCCACGAAGCGCCCTTTCTGGCACAGCACGAGCCGGGCTCGTCGGCGGGTTGCCGGAGCGGCTGCGGCATGTTGCGTTGGTAAGCCTTGATCAGCGTTGCTCAGCTTTTCCCGGACGGTCCCCACGATTGGGGCGGGATTGGGCTCCAGTCTACCGGTAGCGCCGACAGTGATGGGGGTTTGCCGGTACCTGAGTCCGCATGTGCCGCCCTGAATCCGGCTCGCGCGACTCCCGATATGCGGATGGGGGCTCCAAGAGGCTCACAGAGCCACTCAGCGCTTCCGGCCGTCAACCCTTGGCTACTTACGAGTCAGGTCATGATTCACAACCGCACGCAGGGGTACGACAAGGCGGGCGCCGACCGCGCTCCGTGACCGCCGACGATTGCTGATGTGATGTCGGTCACCTGGGACTGACGGGGCTGCAGGGACTGCTGTGACGGCGGCCCGACATGCCCTTTGTCGCGCGTCCCGCCGTTGCGCTCACCCGTAGGTGTCGCCGGGCCCCGTGCTGCCGGGCGCGCGCAGCGGGCCGTAGCGGCGGGCGGGACCCCCGGGACCCTGCACCTTGATCTGCTTCACCGCGCCATGCCCGAGGTCCTCGTTGAGCCGGGCGACCAGCGTCGGGGCGAGCATCCGCAGGTTCGTCGCCCAGACCGTCGAGTCGCAGCGCACCACCAGGACCCGCTCGTCCTCGTCGTACTTCTCCGGCACACAGTGCTTGGCGACGTCCTCGCCGACGATCTGGGGCCAGCGGCCCATCACACCGCCCACAGCGGCCGGGGTCTCCCAGCCCCGCTCGGTGATCAAGCGGTTAATGGCGGAGCCGAGCGCCATGGGGTCGCGTCCGTCGGCCCGCGCGCCGGAGCGAAGGCCCCCGCGCCGCGCCTGCTTCTTCTGCCGCGCCGCGTCCCCACGCGCGCGTGCCTGCTCCTTGGCCGCCCTGAGCGCCACGCGCGCGAGGTCGACGCCGGACGGTTCAGGGGTCTTCTCGGCCGCCTCGGGGGCGTTCTCGGACGGGTTCTCGCTCATACGCGCTCCACCGCCCCCTCCGACACCGAGTACCGCGCCCCGCTCAGCACGTGCGGTACGTCGTCGTCGACCGCGGCCGTCACCAGGACCTGCTCGCCGGGCGCGACCAGCTCCGCCAGGCGCTCACGGCGCCGGCTGTCCAGCTCGGCGAAAACGTCGTCGAGGACCAGCACCGGCTCGTTGCCCTCGGCCCGCAGCAGGTCGTACGAGGCCAGGCGCAGCGCCAGCGCGTAGGACCAGGACTCGCCGTGGGAGGCGTATCCCTTGGCGGGCAACTGACCGAGCTTGAGCAGCAGATCGTCCCGGTGCGGGCCCACGAGGGTGACGCCCCGCTCGATCTCCTGCTTACGGGCCTCGGCGAGCGCAGCCATGAGCTGCTCGAAGAGATCCTCGCGCGTGTGCGCCTCGCCGGGCGCCGACGGCTTGTAGTCCAGCGCGACGGGGCCGCCGCCGGGGGCGAGCTGCTCGTACGCCTTGTCGGCCAGCGGCTGGATCGCCGCGATCAGGTCCAGGCGCTGGGCGAGCAACTCGGCGCCCGCGCGCGCGAGATGCTGGTCCCAGACGTCCAGTGTGGACAGATCCATCGCGCGGCCGCCGTGCCGACGGGCCAGCGCGGCCGACTTCAGGAGGGTGTTGCGCTGCTTGAGGACCCGCTCGTAGTCGGAGCGCACGCCCGCCATGCGCGGGGAACGGGCGGTGATCAGCTCGTCGAGGAAGCGGCGCCGCTCGCCGGGGTCGCCCTTGACCAGGGCGAGGTCCTCCGGCGCGAACAGGACGGTCCGCACGATGCCGAGCACGTCACGGGGTCTGACCTGCGAGGACCTGTTGATGCGGGCCCGGTTGGCCTTGCCCGGGTTCAGCTCCAGCTCGACGAGCTGCTGCCGGTCGCCCTGCCGTACCTGCGCCCTGATGATCGCCCGGTCGGCGCCCATGCGGACCAGGGGGGCGTCGGAGGCGACGCGGTGGCTGCCGAGGGTGGCGAGATAGCCGACGGCCTCGACGAGGTTCGTCTTGCCCTGGCCGTTGGGGCCGACGAAGGCGGTGACGCCCGGGTCGAGCGGTACTTCGCCCCGGGCGTACGAGCGGAAGTCGGCCAGCGACAGATGCGTGACGTGCATGGTCGTTCGCCGACCTCCCCCAACGTGTGGTTCCGCTTTCCCCAGTTGTGGACAACCGGGCCACTCCCGAGGGTGCCAGGTCGGCATCCCCAGGGTGTGGATTACTTCTTCTCGTTTCCGACGGTCACTTCTTCTCGACCGCGTGGCCTCCGAACTGGTTCCGCAGCGCCGCGATCATCTTCATCTGCGGCGAGTCGTCCTGGCGGGAGGCGAACCGCGCGAACAGCGACGCGGTGATCGCCGGCAGCGGCACCGCGTGGTCGATCGCGGCCTCCACGGTCCAGCGTCCCTCACCGGAGTCCTGTGCAAAACCCTTGAGCCTGTCCAGGTGCTCGTCCTCGTCGAGGGCGTTCACCGCGAGGTCCAGCAGCCAGGAACGTATGACCGTGCCCTCCTGCCAGGAGCGGAAGACCTCCCGGACGTCCGTGACGGAGTCGACCTTCTCCAGCAGCTCCCAGCCCTCGGCGTAGGCCTGCATCATCGCGTACTCGATGCCGTTGTGGACCATCTTCGCGAAGTGCCCCGCGCCGACCTTGCCGGCGTGCACGGCACCGAAGTCGCCCTTCGGCTTGAGGGCGTCGAAGACCGGCTGCACCTTGGCGACGTTCTCCGCGTCGCCGCCGTACATCAGCGCATAGCCGTTCTCCAGGCCCCAGACGCCGCCGGAGACGCCGCAGTCGACGAAGCCGATGCCCTTGGCCGCCAGCTCCTCGGCGTGCTTCTCGTCGTCCGTCCAGCGGGAGTTGCCGCCGTCCACGACGACGTCACCGGGCTCCAGCAGCTCCGCGAGCTCGTCGATGGTCGACTGGGTCGCGGCACCGGCCGGGACCATCACCCAGACCACGCGCGGGCCCGAGAGCTTGCCCACAAGCTCTTCCAGGCTGTGGACATCCGCGAGGTCCGCGTTGCGGTCGTATCCGACGACGGTGTGGCCCGCGCGGCGGATCCGCTCGCGCATGTTGCCGCCCATCTTGCCGAGGCCGACGAGACCGAGCTCCATCAGTTGTTCCTTAGGTCGCTGTGTGGCGTGCGGGGCACCCCTCGCACCCCTGGGGCACCTTCGTACCCACGTCCGAGCCTAAACCCGGACGCACGCGCACATCTGTGGGCATACCTGCTCAGACGTACGCCCTCACCTGCGGCTTCTCCCACAGGCCGAGGTCACCTCTCCACCGGCCTGTGGACAACTGTCGGCTGTTTCAGCCGCTCAGGCGCACCGGCATACTGCGATCTTGTGGGGGATAACCCCCACACCCCCAGCAGTCGTCCACTCCGAGTCGGCTCGAGAGCTCAGCCGCTCAGACGCACCGGCATGATCAGGTACTTGTAGGCCTCGTCCGCCTCGGCGTCCAGCGCCGGCTTGCCGCTCAGCAGCGCGGGCTTGGTGGACGTCGTGAACGAGAGCTGGGCCACCGGGGAGTCGATGGCGCTCAGGCCGTCCAGCAGGAACGTCGGGTTGAAGGCGATCGAGATGTCGTCGCCCTCCAGCTGGGCGTCGACCCTTTCCACAGCCTGTGCGTCGTCGCTGGAACCGGCCTCCAGGATGAGCACGCCCTGCTCGAAGCTCAGGCGCACCGGGGTGTTCCGCTCGGCGACCAGGGCCACACGCTTGACGGCCTCCACGAAGGGGGCGGTCTCGATCACGGCGACGGAGTTGAACTCCGTCGGGAACAGCGTGCGGTACTTCGGGAGGTCGCCCTCCAGCAGCCGGGTCGTGGTACGGCGGCCCGCGCCCTCGAAGCCGATCAGGCCCTCGCCCGCACCCGAGCCCGACAGCGCCAGCGTCACGCTGTCGCCGCTGGTGAGCGCCTTGGCGGTGTCCAGGAGCGTCTTGGCGGGGACCAGGGCGACCGCGGAGGCCTCCGGGTTCTCCGGCTTCCACAGGAACTCGCGGACGGCGAAGCGGTAGCGGTCGGTGGACGCCAGCGTCACCGTGTCGCCCTCGATCTCGATGCGCACACCGGTCAGGACGGGCAGGGTGTCGTCACGGCCGGCGGCGATGGCGACCTGGGCGGCCGCGGAGGCGAAGACCTCGCCGGGGACGGTGCCCGTGGCGTTCGGCATCTGCGGCAGGGCCGGGTACTCCTCCACAGGCAGGGTGTGGAGTGTGAAGCGCGAGGAGCCACAGACCACGGTCGCCCGTACACCGTCTGTGGAAATCTCCACCGGGCGGTTGGGCAGCGCGCGGCAGATGTCGGCGAGCAGCCGGCCGGAGACGAGGACGGTGCCCTCCTCGTCCACCTCCGCCTCCACCGACACGCGCGCGGAGACCTCGTAGTCGAAGCTGGACAGGCTCAGAGCCCCGTCCTCGGCCTTCAGCAGCAGGCCGGCGAGGACAGGCGCCGGCGGACGGGCCGGGAGGCTGCGCGCCGCCCAGGCCACTGCCTCCGCGAGTACGTCGCGTTCCACCCGGATCTTCACTGTTGCCGCCTCCTGCTGTTGCCGGCGCTTCTCGGCCTGCCTGGCTTCGTCGTCTGTGTCGGTGTCGTCGGGCCCGGTGAGGGGAAGGACACCGGGAACAGTCTGACGCACCCCACTGACAGTAGGTGCCTCTCGGGGTCAAGTCGTGACGAGGGGCAGCCGGGAGCCGGACGGCGAGTTGTGCACAGGACCCCCTTCGAAACGAATTCCCCGCTCTCTCTGGTCGGGAGTAGTAGTAGGGCCTGTGGATACCGTGGATAACCACGTTTGCCCAGCTCAGAGCGGAGATTTTGTCCACGGGCCCTGTGGGCGGCGGCAGTGGACAACCAGGTGAGTCTGTGGAGAACGGAAAGTTCTGCACACCCCATGCACAGCCTGAGGCGACTTCTCCCCAACGCCGTCCCCAGCTTTACCCACCTTTCCCACAGCCCAATCCGGCAGCTTTGTGTGACGCCTTTCACTCGACCCGGTGAGGAGGCGCGTCGCGTTGCCGAACAGTGGACAGCGATGTGGAGAAGCTGGAGATCGCTGGGGACAACCGGCCCCAGCCTGTGGGTTGTCGGTGGACAACTCCGTGCACAGCCTGTGGATCTCCGCTCTGTCCACAGTCTGTGGAGATCGTTCGTCCACGAATCCACATGCCGGTGACCTGGTCTGATCGTCTTTCAACAGGGGTCGCTGTGGACACAGTCTGGACAACTTCCCAGTCCCCAGGGTGTGGACGGGAAAAACTCACCGAATCTGTGGAGAGTGGCCGTAACGCGGCAGGTATTCGAACAGCCGACGGCCGCGGCATGACGAAGGGCGCCCCGGGATCTCGTCCCGGAGCGCCCTCAGTGGCGTAGGACCGGCTCGGCCGGCCCGCTCGCCGGTGGCTGTCTCAACCGTTCTTGATGCGGTTGGTGAGCTCGGTGACCTGGTTGTAGATGGAGCGTCGCTCGGCCATCAGATTGCGGATCTTGCGGTCGGCGTGCATCACCGTGGTGTGGTCGCGGCCGCCGAACAGCGCGCCGATCTTCGGCAGCGACAGGTCCGTCAGCTCGCGGCACAGGTACATGGCGATCTGCCGGGCCGTGACGAGCTGGCGGCCGCGCGAGCTGCCGCACAGGTCCTCTACCGTGAGGCCGAAGTAGTCGGCGGTCGCGCTCATGATGGCCGTCGAGGTGATCTCCGGCGTCGCGTCGTCGCCACCGGGGATCAGGTCCTTCAGGACGATCTCCGTCAGGCCCAGGTCCACCGGCTGCCGGTTGAGCGAGGCGAACGCCGTCACCCGGATCAGCGCGCCCTCCAGCTCGCGGATGTTGCGCGAGATACGGGAGGCGATGAACTCCAGTACCTCCGGCGGGGCGTTGAGCTGCTCCTGGACGGCCTTCTTGCGCAGAATCGCGATGCGCGTCTCCAGCTCGGGCGGCTGGACGTCGGTGATCAGGCCCCACTCGAAACGGTTCCGCAGCCGGTCCTCCAGGGTCACCAGTTGCTTGGGCGGCCGGTCGCTGGAGAGCACGATCTGCTTGTTGGCGTTGTGGAGCGTGTTGAAGGTGTGGAAGAACTCCTCCTGCGTCGACTCCTTGTCCGCCAGGAACTGGATGTCGTCGACGAGCAGGATGTCCATCTCGCGGTAGCGCTTGCGGAAGCTGTCGCCCTTGCCGTCGCGGATGGAGTTGATGAACTCGTTGGTGAACTCCTCGGAGCTCACGTACCGCACGCGCGTGCCGGGGTACAGGCTGCGCGCGTAGTGCCCGATCGCATGCAGCAGGTGCGTCTTGCCGAGTCCCGACTCCCCATAGATGAACAGGGGGTTGTACGCCTTCGCGGGTGCCTCGGCGACGGCGACCGCGGCCGCGTGCGCGAAGCGGTTGGAGGCACCGATGACGAACGTGTCGAAGAGGTACTTCGGGTTCAGGCGCGCGGTCGGCTCGCCTGGGCCGGGCGCCGGCGCGGGCTGCGCGGCCAGCGGGCCGGGGGCGCCGGTGGCCGGCAGGTTCGTGCCGACGGGGCCGCCGCGGTGCACATGGCCGGAGCCGACGGGCGGGTCGGGCAGCTCGCGCCGGGCGCCCTGGTCGTAGTCGGCGCGCGGCTGGTCGTACTCCGGCCGCTGTTGCTCGTAGTCGGGGCGGTGCCCGTCGTAGGACGGCCGCTCCATCGGCTGCGGGCGGTAGTCCTGAGAAGGGGAGCCGTAGGCGTCCTGTGTATAGGAGTCCTGCGACGGCGATGCGTACGGGTCCCGCTCGGGGAAGCCGAGCCGCTGCTGCTGCCAGCCGTACTCGTCCTGCGTCGGGCGCGGCCAGTTGCCGGGGGCGGGCTCGGAGCGCTGGTACTCGCTCGGGTAGGCCGGGCGCGCGGTGGGCAGCGGGTCGGCGGAGGAGCCGGGCCTCTGGTCGTCGGCGCGGTGGCGGCCGTAGCCCTCGTACGAGGGGAGCTCGGGCTCCTCGTAGCGGGGCTGGGGCGGTGGGGGGCCTGCCTGCTCGAACGACGTCGAGCGCTTGGGGGAGGAAGGCATCGGCGGGGCCGGGGGGTCGCCGGCGGAGTCGTCGACGGTGATCGCGATGCGGATCGGGCGGCCGCATTCGCGGCTCAGGGTGTCGCTGACGATCGGGGCGAGACGGCCCTCCAGTACGCCCTTCGCAAATTCGTTCGGTACGGCGAGCAGGGCGGTGTCCGCGACCAGCGCGAGCGGCTGGCAACGCCGGATCCAGTGCTCGTCCTTCGCCTCGACACCCTGTCCGCGGCCCTCACCGAGAAGCTGCTCCAGTACTCGTGGCCACACTGCGGCAAGATCGGCAGGTACGTCAGCCACAGGGCACGCTCTCTCACAGGTCCCACGAACGTGTGATGGTGGGACGGGTCGGGATTCAAAACGGGCGGAGCCAGATTCAGGGGGACAAGGGAACGAATCGGAGTTCAGCCACGGTAGTCAGGGCGGCGGGTGCGGTTCAAGTTGTTGTCCCCAGCCTGTGGATAGTGTCTCCCCGTGACCTCTGGTTTGACCGGATGGCGTAGCCGCGCGTACCGTAACCAGGTCGAGTTGTCGATGGCTGCTGCCGCCTGCCTCCGATGGGCACAGATCGCGTCAAGGTGATCGGTAAGCGGTGCACTCGGGCGTAACTGCGAGCTACTCGTGGGCGCACGGTGACAGCCAGGACGGCACCCCGCAAACACCGATTCTTTCTGGAGCCCCCGAGTGAGCAAGCGCACCTTCCAGCCGAACAACCGTCGTCGCGCGAAGACCCACGGCTTCCGGCTGCGTATGCGCACCCGTGCCGGCCGCGCGATTCTCGCGTCCCGCCGTAGCAAGGGTCGCGCCCGTCTGTCCGCCTGATCCCGATCAGGTCATGACGTCGTGCTGCCCACCGAGAACCGGCTGAGGCGGCGCGAGGACTTCGCGACCGCGGTACGACGAGGACGCCGGGCAGGACGCCAGCACCTCGTCGTCCACCTTCGTAGCGGTGCCACGGACCCGCACGCGCCTGGGGAGAGCGCTCCCCCGACGCGTGCGGGTTTCGTCGTGAGCAAGGCTGTCGGTGGCGCGGTCGTGCGGAACAAGGTGAAGCGCAGGCTTCGCCATCTGATGCGCGACCGAGTCGACCGGCTGCCCCCCGGTAGCCTGGTAGTCGTACGAGCGTTGCCCGGTGCGGGTGACGCCGACCATGCACTGCTGGCCCAAGACCTGGATGCCGCTCTGCAGCGGCTGCTGGGAGGGGGCGCGCGATGAAGTACCCACTGCTGGCTCTGATCAAGCTGTACCAGTGGACGATCAGTCCGCTGCTCGGGCCGGTGTGCAAGTACTACCCGTCGTGCTCCCACTACGGGTACACGGCCATTGACCGGCACGGTGCGATCAAGGGCACGGCGCTCACCGCCTGGCGCATCCTGCGGTGCAACCCGTGGTCGCTGGGCGGTGTGGACCATGTCCCGCCACGCAAGCGTCCGCGGTGGCACGAGATGCTGCGCAACGCGTGGCGCGCACGGAAGGGCGGGCCCTCCGCCGCCGAAACGGCCACCGAGGAGAATGTTTCTTCGAGCCCGGCCGCAGAGACCTCGCCCCATGCCCAAGGAGCATGATTAGTGGACACGATTGCCAGCCTCTTCAGCTTCATCACGACACCCGTCTCCTGGGTCATCGTCCAGTTCCACAAGGTGTACGGCGCCCTCTTCGGCGACGACTCCGGGTGGGCCTGGGGCCTGTCCATCGTGTCCCTGGTGATTCTGATCCGTATCTGCCTGATCCCGCTCTTCGTGAAGCAGATCAAGGCGACCCGGGCCATGCAGACGCTGCAGCCTGAGATGAAGAAGATCCAGGAGCGCTACAAGAACGACAAGCAGCGTCAGTCCGAAGAGATGATGAAGCTGTACAAGGAGACGGGCACCAACCCGCTCTCCTCGTGCCTTCCCATCCTGGCGCAGTCGCCGTTCTTCTTCGCCCTGTATCACGTGCTCAACAGCATCGCGAACAACGACACCGTCGGTGTCATCAACCAGAGCCTGCTGGAGAGCGCGCAGAAGGCGCACATCTTCGGGGCCCCGCTGGCCGCGAAGTTCACCGACAGCACGTCCGAGGTCGCCGCGCTCGACGCGTCGCTGACCACGGTCCGCATCGTCACCGCGGTCATGATCGTCCTGATGTCTGCGTCGCAGTTCTACACGCAGCGCCAGCTCATGACGAAGAACGTCGACACCACGGTGAAGACGCCGTTCATGCAGCAGCAGAAGATGCTGATGTACATCTTCCCGGTCATGTTCGCTGTCTTCGGCATCAACTTCCCGGTCGGTGTCCTCGTCTACTGGCTGACCACCAACGTGTGGACCATGGGCCAGCAGATGTACGTCATCCACAACAACCCGACCCCGGGTTCCAAGGCCCAGGCCGCGTACCTGGAGCGCCTGACCAAGCACGTCACGCACCACGGCAAGACCCGCGGCCGTGGCGAGCGCGCCGTCGTCAAGGCCATCGTCGCCAAGGGCCGCGACCGCAACGAGTACGAGCGCAAGTTCATCAACGGCCTGAGCAAGGCCGGCCTCGCGGCGCAGGCCGACGGCACCGTGGTGAAGAGCGAGGCCGCCGTCGCCACCGTGGCCGAGGACGGTACGCCGACCACTGCCGCGGCCCCCAAGCGCCAGCAGCCGAAGCGGCAGTCCAAGGCCCAGCGTCAGTCCGGCGGCCCGAAGGCGGCCGGCGAGCCGACGTCGCTGGAGAAGTCCGACGCCCCCGAGGACGCCAAGCCGGGCGGTGCCAAGAAGTCCGCGCAGAAGCCCGGCAGCGGCACCCGTAGCAAGGCCCAGTCCGGGCAGCGCAAGGGCGGTCCGCAGCGCCCCAAGTCCCCGTCCAAGAAGTAAGAAGGAGCCCATCCCGTGACGGAAGGCACCACCTCCGCCGCTGCCGAGGGTGCAGACACCCTGACCCGCCTGGAGCAGGAGGGCGAGATCGCGGCGGACTACCTCGAGGGTCTGCTCGACATCGCCGATCTCGACGGCGACATCGACATGGACGTCGAGGCCGACCGCGCCGCTGTCTCGATCATCAGCGACACGGGCAGCCGAGACCTGCAGAAGCTGGTCGGGCGCGACGGCGAGGTGCTGGAAGCGCTCCAGGAGCTCACGCGCCTGGCCGTGCACCGGGAGACCGGGGACCGCAGCCGGCTGATGCTGGACATCGCGGGCTACCGCGCCAAGAAGCGCGCCGAGCTGTCCGAGCTGGGCGCCAAGGCCGCCGCCGAGGTCAAGAACACCGGCGAGCCCGTGAAGCTCAAGCCGATGACGCCGTTCGAGCGCAAGGTCGTGCACGACGCGGTGAAGTCGGCGGGCCTGCGCAGCGAGTCCGAGGGCGAGGAACCGCAGCGGTTCGTCGTCGTGCTTCCCGCCTGATCGGCCCGTACGTCTCCACCGGCCCCGTCTGTCCGCAGGCGGGGCCGAACTTTGTCAGCCTGTTAGTTCTGGTGGTTCTGGTGTCGGCGCTCCGGGCGCCGGCGAGGTACGGAAGGACGGTCCCCGTGACGGAGGCAGCGGAGCTTCCCCCTGCGCCTGAGCAGGCACGTGAGGTGTTCGGTGATCGCTACGCCGATGCGGTCCGCTACGCCGAACTGCTCGCCGAGGCGGGTGTGCAGCGCGGCCTGATCGGGCCGAGAGAGGTGCCCCGTCTGTGGGAGCGGCATCTGCTGAACTGCGCTGTGCTCTCGGAGGTCGTTCCCGAGGGCGTGACGGTGTGCGACGTGGGCTCGGGCGCCGGCCTGCCCGGTATCCCGCTGGCGCTGGTCCGGGAGGATCTGAAGATCACCCTGCTGGAACCTCTGCTGCGGCGTACGACCTTCCTGACCGAGGTCGTGGAGCTGCTGGGGCTGGACCATGTGACGGTCGTCCGTGGTCGGGCCGAGGAGGTCATGGGGAAGCTGCCGCCGGTGCATGTCGTGACCGCTCGTGCCGTGGCTCCGCTGGACCGACTGGCCACCTGGGGCATCCCGCTGCTGCGCCCTTACGGCGAAATGCTGGCGCTCAAGGGGGACACCGCGGAGGAAGAGCTGAAGAGCGCGGCGACGGCTCTGAGCAAGCTGGGCGCGGTGGAGACATCGATCCTCCATGTCGGGGAGGGCGTGGTCGATCCGATGTCCACGGTTGTGCGCGTCGAGGTCGGGGAGAGCCCGGGCGGTGTGCGCTTCGCGGCGAAGCGGGCGAAGGCGGCCAGGACCGGTCGGGCGCGTCGACGACGCTGACTCATTGGGCGGGGTCAGTGCC
This sequence comes from Streptomyces sp. UG1, assembly GCF_049974585.1. NCBI lineage: Bacteria > Bacillati > Actinomycetota > Actinomycetes > Kitasatosporales > Streptomycetaceae > Streptomyces > Streptomyces sp. UG1. Next base: position 57,036 of record NZ_JBNGGG010000006.1, read on the forward strand.
GACGGCTGATCCGTCCTGACGACGAGACGTACTCCACACAAGCTGGCAAACCTACCCATGCCGGAGTGTCGCGACAGTTCGGCCCCGGCTGCTGTGCATCGTGTTTCACGTGAAACGTCGCTCACTGCTGCACGGCATCATCAGTCGTGGCCGCGCTGCGGCCGAACCGCGCGACCGCAAGCCCCTTGGATCCCTCGGAGAGGGTGCCTCTGATGACTCTCCGTCCCCCTGGAGGGGCACGGAGTTTTCCACAGAGGTGGATTTCTCCACAGAACAACAGGCCTCACTGGTTCACGACCCCGAAGACATGGGAGGCTCTGTTCATTGCGAGCCTGAAGTCGAGGAGAGTGAATCCTTGCGGTCCGACGCCAACATCGCGGGACCGATGACCGATCCGGTCCCCGGTCCCCGTACCGAGTCGATGGGGGAGGATGTTTCACGTGAAACACCGCCCCCGATGGACGACACTCCCATCGGTCGTGCTGCCCAACTGGCGGTGGAGGCTCTGGGCCGCGCCGGCGAGGGCCTGCCACGGCCCGAGCAGACCCGTGTCATGGTGGTCGCCAACCAGAAGGGGGGCGTGGGCAAGACGACAACGACGGTGAACCTTGCCGCGTCGCTTGCCCTGCATGGCGGCCGCGTGCTGGTGGTCGACCTTGACCCGCAGGGCAACGCGTCCACTGCTCTGGGCATCGACCACCACGCCGAAGTCCCTTCCATCTATGACGTGTTGGTCGAGAGCAAGCCGCTCGCCGAAGTCGTCCAGCCGGTGCCCGATGTCGAGGGCCTCTTCTGCGCCCCCGCCACGATCGATCTCGCCGGTGCGGAGATCGAGCTGGTGTCGCTGGTGGCCCGCGAAAGCCGACTCCAGCGGGCGATCCAGGCCTACGAGCAGCCGCTGGACTACGTCCTCATCGACTGCCCGCCCTCGCTCGGCCTGCTGACGGTCAACGCTCTCGTGGCCGGGCAGGAGGTCCTGATCCCGATCCAGTGCGAGTACTACGCGCTGGAGGGCCTAGGACAGCTTCTGCGCAACGTCGATCTGGTGCGGGGGCACCTCAACCCCGCCCTGCATGTCTCGACGATCCTGCTCACCATGTACGACGGCCGGACACGGCTCGCGTCCCAGGTCGCGGACGAGGTGCGCAATCACTTCGGTGACGAGGTGCTGCGGACGAGCATTCCCCGCTCGGTCCGTATCTCCGAGGCGCCGAGCTATGGGCAGACGGTGCTGACATACGATCCCGGATCGAGCGGTGCCCTCTCCTATCTTGAGGCGGCACGAGAAATCGCGCTGAAGGGCGTCGGTGTCAGTTACGACCCGACCAACGCCCACTTCGGCGCCCAAAACCCGAGCATGGCGGAGGGGATGCAGTGAGCGAGCGACGGAGGGGTTTGGGCCGTGGTCTCGGCGCACTGATCCCCGCTGCACCGACGGAGAAGGCGGTGCCCCCAGCTGGACTGGGGGGCGCTGCCGCATCTCCGGCGGCTGTCCCGGTGCTGAACGATCGAGGGGTGGCCGCGGCCAAGGTGGCCACGCTGCCGCCTGTTTCACATGAAACCGAGGAGCCGTCGCCGAACGGTGCCGCGGAGACGCCCGCAGCTCCCATGGGTGCTCACTTCGCGGAGATCCCCCTCGATGCGATCACGCCGAACCCGCGGCAGCCGCGTGAGAACTTCGACGAGGATGCCCTACAGGAACTCGTCACCTCCATCCAGGAGGTCGGTCTCCTCCAGCCGATCGTCGTACGGCAGCTCGGCCCCGCCCGGTACGAACTCATCATGGGTGAGCGTCGTTGGCGGGCCTGCCGTGAGGCCGGCCTCGAGGCGATCCCGGCGATCGTGCGGGCCACGGACGACGAGAAGCTTCTTCTGGACGCGTTGCTGGAGAACCTGCACCGCGCTCAGCTCAACCCGATCGAAGAGGCGGCTGCCTACGATCAGCTCCTGAAGGACTTCAACTGCACGCATGATCAGTTGGCGGACCGGATCGGCCGTTCCCGGCCTCAGGTCTCCAACACCCTGCGGCTGCTGAAGCTCTCGCCGAAGGTTCAGAACCGGGTGGCCGCCGGGGTGCTCTCCGCCGGGCATGCGCGGGCTCTTCTCTCCGTCGAGGACCCGGAGGAGCAGGAGCGGCTGGCCTACCGCGTGGTGGCCGAAGGACTGTCGGTCCGGTCTGTCGAAGAGATCGTGACCCTGATGGGTTCCCGGCCGCAGAAGACCTCGCGCCCCAGGGGACCCCGGGCCGGCTCCGTGCCTTCCCCGGCTCTGTCCGACCTCGCGACCCGGCTCTCGGATCGTTTCGAGACGCGGGTGAAGGTCGAACTCGGTCAGAAGAAGGGCAAGATCACCGTCGAGTTCGCCTCTCCGGAGGATCTTGAGCGGATCCTCAGCACGCTCGCTCCGGGCGAGAAGCTCGCCCTTCAGCAGAGCCTTCTGGGCGATGACTCGGAGGACTCCGAGGACTGAGGCCTGACCGGTCGGGGCCGCTCTCCGACCATGTACGCGGGCCGTGTCCGGTGTGTATCGGAACACGGCCCGCGCTTTGCTTTCTGGCGGTATCGATGGAATCGCATCGTGGATACGATGCGATCGGGTATGGCGCATCCACCTGGCAGACCTCTTAGGGGAGGCGGGGTCCATGCGAACGGTGAGCCGCACCGGACTGGTGAGCGCGGGTCTTGGGCTGGGCGCGGTCGGCGGGTTCGTCGGCAGCCTGCTCAGGGAACGAAGCGCCCTGACAGCCGCTCGTGATGCCGCGGGCGAAGGAAGCGAGGAACAGCCTTCATGGGCCGTCGGCTCGTACCGCTCACGCTGGACAACCTTCCGGACCTTCCCAAGCGCTGCCGCTCGTGTGTCTTCTGGGAGTTGGACCCGGTCAGTGGCGAGGCCGCGGTAAAGGCCGGCACTGCCGCCCTGGAGAAGGAGGCCTGGATCTCCGCCGTCCTGCTGGACTGGGGATCCTGCGGTCGAGTCGTCTACGTCGATGAGGTGCCGGTCGGCTTTGTGCTCTACGCGCCCCCGGCTTATGTCCCTCGCTCGACGGCGTTTCCCACGAGCCCTGTCTCGCCGGACGCGGTGCAGTTGATGACGGCGTTCATCATGCCGGGCTATCAGGGCCAGGGGCTGGGCCGGGTGATGGTCCAGACGGTTGCCAAGGATCTGCTGAGGCGCGGCTTCAAGGCGATCGAGGCCTTCGGGGACGCACGCTGGAAAGAGCCTGCGTGTGTTCTGCCCGCAGACCATCTCCTGGCCGTGGGCTTCAAGACGGTTCGCCCCCACCCCACCTCTCCGCGTCTACGGCTGGAACTGCGGACGACGCTGTCCTGGAAGGAAGACGTGGAGATGGCGATCGACCGGCTGCTGGGGGCCGTGCAGAAGGAGCCGGTGCTGCGCCCGCTCTAGAGGGAGCTGTGACTCCAAAGCGAATGGGCCAACCCGAGAGGGTTGGCCCATTCGTGTTTCACGTGAAACATCACTCGGCGATGAAGTCCTCGAGGTCGCGGAGGATCGCGGCCTTCGGCTTCGCGCCGACGATGGTCTTGGCGACCTCGCCGTTGTGGTAGACGTTCAGCGTCGGGATTGACATGACGCCGTACTTCGCGGCCGTACCCGGGTTCTCGTCGATGTTGAGCTTGACGATCTCGATCTTGTCGCCGTGCTCGGCGGCGATCGCCTCCAGGGACGGCGCGATCTGGCGGCACGGTCCGCACCAGGCGGCCCAGAAGTCCACCAGGACGGGCTTGTCGCTCTTGAGGACGTCCTGCTCGAAGGAGTCGTCGGTCACGTTCTTCAGGGTGCCGGCCACGGCGGGCTCCTTAATGGTGTGTTGCGTGGGGTGGGTGAGGGTCAGACAGAGGTCTTCTCGGGCTCGGCCTTCTCCTCGTCGCTGAGGGCGGCGAGGAAGCGTTCGGCGTCGAGGGCGGCAGAGCAGCCGGTGCCGGCGGCGGTGATGGCCTGACGGTAGGTGTGGTCGACGACGTCGCCGGCGGCGAAGACTCCGGTCAGGTTGGTGCGGGTGGAGGGGGCACTGACCTTGAGGTAGCCCTCTTCGTCCAGGTCGAGCTGGCCCTTGAACAGTTCGGTGCGCGGGTCGTGGCCGATGGCGATGAACAGGCCGGTGACCGCCAGGTCGGAGAGCTCGCCGGTCTTGACGTTGCGCAGCTTCAGGCCGGAGAGCTTCTGGTCGCCCTGGACCTCGGCGACCTCACTGTCCCAGATGAACTTGATCTTGGGGTCAGCGAAGGCGCGCTCCTGCATGGCCTTGGAGGCACGCAGGGTGTCGCGGCGGTGGACGATGGTGACGGACTTGGCGAAGCGAGAGAGGAAGGTGGCCTCCTCCATCGCGGTGTCGCCGCCGCCGATGACGGCGATGTCCTGGTCCTTGAAGAAGAAGCCGTCGCAGGTGGCGCACCAGGAGACGCCGCGGCCGGAGAGGGCGTCCTCGTTGGGCAGGCCGAGCTTGCGGTGCTGGGAGCCGGTGGCGACGATGATGGCCTTCGCGCGGTGGACCGTGCCCGCGGTGTCCGTGACGGTCTTGATCTCACCGCTCAGATCGACATTGACGACGTCGTCCGGGACAAGCTCGGCGCCGAAGCGCTCGGCCTGGGCGCGCATGCTGTCCATGAGCTCGGGGCCCATGATGCCGTCCTGGAAGCCGGGAAAGTTCTCCACCTCGGTGGTGTTCATCAGCGCGCCACCGGCGGTGACGGCGCCCTCGAACACCAGCGGCTTCAGCGACGCGCGCGCGGTGTAGAGCGCCGCCGTGTAGCCGGCGGGCCCGGAGCCGATGATGATCACGTTACGGACGTCGCTCACGGCTTGATTCCTCGTCTCTGGAATACGTCGTCGGACCGGTGGGAGCCCCTTTCAGAACTCTCACCCCACCCAACGGATACTAAGGGGCGCGCATTCCCACTGTGTCCGGGCACACGGTGTCGCCACACCATAGGCGTTGGTGCGCCGGACGGAGACGAGCCGCCGGGGTTCTCAGGAACGCGCGTAGGACTTCGTCAGAAGGACCTTCGCCGTGGCGGTCGACGGGTGTTTCACACAGGTCGCGTCCATGAGGTAGGCGGTGACCCTGGTGTCATCAGAGGCATCGGGTAGCACGACGAGCAGTGCGTCCTTGCCCTTGTAGATGCCCTCCTCGGTGGCGAGTGCCCCGTCGTTGCGGCCGATGCCCTTCTGGATGCACTCGGGCACCGTGATCCCGCGGAGGGTCTGAGGACTCTTGGTGTCGGGTCCGCCTTCCACGCCCATGCTGTGATCCGGACCGAGGGACTTGCCGAGGGTGCTCTCACTCTGGTTCTTGGCGAGGAGATCGTCGACGCGCGTCTCCAGCTTCGCTGCGGAGAAGGTGTCGGCGGTCTGCCCGCCTTCGGCCGAGGGACCGGATCCTCCACCGCCCATGAGGGAGGTCAGCAGTACAGAGCCAAGCCCGACGGCGGCGGCCGTGAATGCGGCGCTCAAGACGGCGACCTTGCGTCGGCCCACCTTCTTGCGGCCCTTACGGCCGGGTCCGGTGGTGGAAGAACGGGCGTGGCCTGCCGGACGGTCCCCGGCTGCCGACGTTTCACGTGAAACATGCGTGCCGTTGTCCGCGGCGGAGACCGTGTGAGCGTCTCCGGCCTGAGCCGGCACATCGGCGTCAGCGGGTGCCGTCGCATTCAGCAGAGCCTCTGCGGCCAGGGCGGCGTCGATGCGTCCCGCGACATCGTCGGGCATCCGCGGCGGGCCGGGCAGGGTGCCGAGCAGTCCCCGGATCTCCTTCAGCGAGGCGTGGACGTCATCGCACAGCTCGCACTCCTCCAGATGCCGACGCAGATCGGCGGTCCGGGACGCGGAGAGAAGGCCCTCGGCGAGGTCGGAGAGCTCGGCGACGTCCGGGTGCCCGGCCGTGTCCGTCGTGGATGTCACGCTCGCCCACCTCCGCCCTTCACAGGTGCTGAATCACTCGGCCCGGTATCGCGCGGATCCTTGGCTTGTGGCCCCTTGGCAGGTGGACCCGCTGCCGGTGGGACGGATGTCCCCTGCGTCCGGTTCCGTCTCTCGCCGGGATCCTTGCCGTCGCCGGCGCTTTCCGGCCGTAGATGGGTGAGAAGAGGCAGGAGTCTGGCTCTGCCACGTGCGCATCGGCTCTTGACCGTGCCAGTCGGCACATCGAGGACCCGGGCGGCTTCCGCGACCGGGTAGCCCTGCATGTCCACCAGGACGAGGGCGGCCCGCTGGTCTGGAGGCAGTGTGCCGAGGGCCTTGAGAAGCTGGCGGTGCAGATCGTTGCGCTCCGCGGGCGCCGAGGCCGACTCATGCGGCTCCAGGAGCTGCTCCAGACGCTCGGTGTCGTCGACCGGCGAGGTCTTGCGGGAGGCCGCCTTGCGGGCGCGGTCCAGGCAGGCGTTCACCGTGATGCGGTGAAGCCACGTCGTGACGGCCGACTGGCCCCTGAAGGTGTGCGCGGCCCGGTAGGCGGACACCAGGGCGTCCTGAACGGCGTCGGCGGCCTCCTCGCGGTCGCCGAGCGTCCGGAGGGCCACGGCCCACAGTCTGTCGCGGTGCCGGCGCACCAGCTCACCGAAGGCGTCGGGGTCGCCCTTCACATGGAGAGCCAGGAGATCCTGGTCGCTCGCGTCGCGGTGTGCGGTGCCATCTGCCATCGGACCCCCTCCCCTTTGGATCTGGTGAGTTCTACTCCGTGAACTTCAGGTCGGTGATGGCCTGCTTGTATCCGGGGCCGCTGTAGTCGTCACGGTCCGCGTGGGGCATGGCGGTGAACCAGACGAGAACGTACTGGGTCTTCACCGACTTGGTGACCTTTACCGTCGCACTGTTACCGCTCGTCGTGACGGTGCCGATCTTCTCCATCGAGTCCAGCGACGCGGGCGTCAGGGAGTCAGAGGCGTAGAGCGAGACGGTCGTGTGGCTGCCGGAGTACAGCAGCCCTATCGAAGCGGCCGACACCTTCTGGGCCGATCCGAGGTCGTAGACGATGCCGACACCCGGCTTGAAGGCGGGGTTCATGTCCGGACCTTCGACGAAGCTCCTGGTGCGCCAGTAGGTCGAGCTGTCACCGTCGTAGGTCTTGCCCACATCCTCCGGTGCCTGGGCGTCGCCCTTGGCGACGAACTCCTGGGCGTCCTGGATCTTGATCGGCTGGGTCGGCTTGGGCTTGTCGCCGTTCTTGTCGTTGTCGTCCGTCGTCTGCGTCTGATTGCTGTCCCCGGACTCGTTGCCCTGGTCCATCAGCGCGTCCGCGAGCTGCCAGCTGCCAAGGCCCAGGGCGGCAATCAGCAAGGCCGAGACGGCCCACTTCAGGGCCTTGCCGGTGCGGCTCTGCAGCGGGGGCGGTGGGGTCGGCACCGGCTGGGTGGCACCAGGATGAGCAGCCTGGCGGCCGTACGTGCCCTGCTGGTACGTCGTGCGCTGATAGTCCGGCGGCGCCGCGAAAGAGGGCTCCGGTGGGCGGATGCGGGGCATCTCGCCGATCGCCTTCACCAGCTCCTCCGGCGTGGTGCACGCGGACTCGTGGCGGGAGGCGGTCGCGCCGTCGTTGGCCAGCGCGCGCATGGCGAGCTCGGACAGCCCACGGTGGACACCGGCACGCACCTGGTCCGGGGCGATCAGACCGACGTCCTTGGGCAGCCCGGACAGGCCGTAGGCGTCGCTCTCGTACGGCCAGCGCTGGGTGAGCGCGGCGTACAGCAGGGCGCCGATGGCCTCCGTGTCGGTGCGCTGCGGGGTTTCGGAGCTGATGCCCCGCAGCGCGGCGTTCACCGCGAGGCCGCGGATGCGCCACTGGCCGGTCGACGTACGCAGCACGGCGTTCGGGTTGAGCCGCAGATGGGCCAGGCCCTCGCGATGGGCCGCGGCCATGGCGGCGGACACCTGGGTGACCATCTGGTAGGCGTCGTACACCTCCAGCGGTCCCGAGGCGAGGAGCGTGGTCATCTCGGTGGCGTCGGGCAGCCATTCATGGACGACGTAGACGAGGTCGTTCTCCTCCACGGCGTCCAGCACCTGGACGAAGCGAGGGTCACCGAGCAGCGCGGAGGAGCGGGCCGCGGCCAGAACGGAACGGGCCCGGGCGTGATCTGCGGGCAGGATGTGCACGCCGACGGCACGACGGAGTTTCTCGTCGACCGCACGCCAACTGCTGAAACCGTCCAGACGGGTGACGCACTCCTCGAGGCGGTAGCGTCTGGCGAGCTTGTGGCCGCTGTGCAGTTCGGGCGGTGAGGCCTTCCCGGGACCCTCGGTCCCGCCACTCCCCTGTGCCTCGTCGATGTCCGTGTCCCGCTCCCGATTCTTGGCCACCCCGTCGGCCGTGGACTGGTCCGCCTGTGCGGTCAGCGGCTCGTCGCCGCTGTTGTCTGCCACGTCGACGGCAGCCGTGCTCCGTTCCGCCACCGTCGTTCCTGCCTCCCCATCCTTTGCGCGCCGTACGACCTCGAGCGCGCCGTCCGACGCCGAAACCAATTGTGCCCACAGTCCGCCGCTATGCACGACACACGATGGCGGACGATGGTTGTGCGCTTACCCCTGCGTCAGCGACCCAGACGTCCGCGCACCATGCCGACCAGTGAGTTCACTTCCTCGATGCGCATCCGGCGGGCGGCGACGAAGAAGACCCCGAACAGGACGGATCCGCCGGCCAGCAGCGCGGCGAGGGAACCGACGACGCCCTGACCCAGGGTCTGACCGATGCCGTAGCAGGCGGCGCCGCTGAGAAGCGCGGCCGGTACCGAGGCGATGCACAGGCGCGTGTACGTCCGCAGTACGCGCGAGCCGTCCAGATCGCCGCCCAGCCGTCTGCGCAGCCGGCGCCAGGCGACGCCGACGCCGATCGCGTAGGCCACCCCGTACGCCGCGGCCATGCCGGCGACCGCCCAGCGGGCCGGAAGGACGAAGAAGCACAGGGCCGAGAGGCTCGCGTTGCCCGCGGCCACGATGACCGTGTTGTAGAAGGGGGTCCGGGTGTCCTCGTAGGCGTAGAAGGCGCGCAGGACGACGTACTGCACCGAGTACGGGATCAGGCCGAGGCCGAAGGCCATCAGCATGTAGCCCATGTTGGTGGCCTCGCTGGTGCCCGAGGAGCCGAAGATCAGCGTGCACATCGGGATGCCGAGCGCGAGGAATCCGAAGGCGATGGGCACGATCGCCACCGCCGTCGTGCGCAGGCCCTGGGAGATGTCGTCACGGACGGCGCCGGTGTCGTTCTCGACCGCCGAGCGCGAGATGCGCGGCAGCAGGGCGGCCATCAGGGAGACGGTGATGATGGCCTGCGGCAGGCCCCAGATCAGTTGGGCGTTGGCGTAGGCGGCGAAGCCGGTGCCGTCGATGGGCGAGGTGTCGCCCGCCGCGGTGGACAACTGGATGACGACGAGCGCGCCCGCCTGGTTGGCGAGGACGAACAGGACGGTCCATTTGGCGAGGGTCACGGCCTTGCCGAGGCCGTGCCCCTTCCAGTCGAAGCGCAGCCGCGGCCGGAACCCGGTCTCGCGCAGGTAGGGGATCATCGCCAGGGCCTGGACGACCATGCCGAGCAGAATGCCGACACCGAGCAGCCGCTGGCCCTCCGGCGGGATGGTCGTGACCTGCATGCCGGAGTTCGCGGCGGTCCCGTAGACCCAGATGAACATCCCCAGCGTCACGATGATGACGATGTTGTTCAGGACCGGAGTCCACATCATCGCGCCGAACTTGCCGCGGGCGTTGAGGATCTGCCCCATCACCACATGGATGCCCATGAAGAAGATGGAGGGCAGGAAGTAGCGGGTGAAGGTGACGCCGACCTCGTTGGCCGCCGGGTCGCCGGCGACCGAGTCGGACAGTGCGCGGACCAGGAGCGGTGCGGCGAAGAACGTGAGCAGGGTGAGCGTGCCGAGCGTCACCATGACGAGGGTCAGCAGCCGGTTGGCGTAGCCCTCACCGCCGTCCTCGTCCTCCTTCATGGCGCGCACGAGCTGGGGCACGAAGACGGAGTTCAGGCCGCCGCCGACAGTCAGGATGTAGATCATCGTCGGTAGCTGGTAGGCGACCTGGAAAGTGTCACCCAGGAGGCCGACGCCCAAGGCCGAGACGATCAGCGCCGAGCGGATGAAGCCCGTGAGCCGGGACACCATCGTGCCCGCCGCCATCACGGCGCTCGACTTCAGCAGACCGCCGGCCCGCCCGCCCTTCTTGGCGGCAGGCTCCGGGGCCGGAGCGGGCGCCGGCGTGGTCGCCTCGGCTCCCGCGGGCGGCGTAGGGCCCGCGGCAGGCGCCGGTGAGGGGCCGGGGACCATGGGCGGCGGCTGGTGCTGCGGATGGCCGCCCTGCTGCTGGTCCCGGAAGAGATGAGCGAAGGCGTCGTGCTCCGGACGCTCCTCGGTGGAGTGCGAGACAAGGTCGTCGACGCCCACGTACTGGGTCGTACGGGGGTCGTCACCGTACGGCAGGTACTGGGTCGGCCCCTCCGGCTCGGGTGCCGGGGTCTGGGCCCACACGTGCGGGTCGGGGGCGTACGGGGACTGGGGCGGCTGAGAGTAGAGGGGCTGCTGGGGCTGATAGGTGCCCGGCGCGGGCGGCGGGTGCGCGGCACGGTCGTAGAGCGCCTCGGCGACCGGGTCCTGGGCGGAGAGCTCCTGGCCCCGGTAGGGGTCGCGGTCATAGGCGTCCTGGAGGTACATGTCCGCGGGGTGCTGCGGCGGCACCTGGCCGGGCTCGGGCGGCGCGCCCTCGGGGTGCCCCGAGCTGCCCGCGGCCTGGCCGCGGTCACCGTCGTACGGCGCGTTCATGGTTACCCCACCTCATCGTCCCGGGCCCACCGGCCACGACATCGCTCGCTCAACGGTCCACTCTCTCACCCGTGCCGGACGGGTCGGCGCTTTCCGCTGCGGTGTCCGGTGTCGGGTCACTCGGCTGCTCCGAGGCGCCTGCCCGGGTACCGGCTGGGGACTCCTCCTTGAGTACGTCCTCCGGAGTGAGACGTTCCTCGGGCTCCTCCGGGTTCTCCGGAAGACCGTCGGACTCGCCCGTCTCCTGGGCGTCGTCCTCCCCGCCGTCACGTGCCGCCGCGCGCTTGCGCTGCGTGTACATCCGGAACCCGGCGAGGACCAGCAGCAGGAAACCGCCGCCGATGACCAGCATCACCGTGGCCGTGAACTCGGTGACCTTCACGTCGAACGTGACGGGTGCGCCGTACGGCTGGCCGTCCTCGGTGTAGAGCTGGGCCCGCACCCTGGCCTGGCCGTTGGCCTGAGCCGACGTGGTGAACTTCACCGTCTGGCTGTGTCCGCCGGAGACCGTGACGTGCTGTTCGTCGTAGGCCTCGCCACCGATCTCCAGACGCCTCGGGCTCGACGAGGTGAGCCGCAGCACCAGGTGCTCCACGCCCTGCACCAGGTTGTTCTGCACGGTGACGGGGATCGTGGCGCTGCGTCCGGAGAGCTTGGTCTCGGACTTGTCGATCAGCGTGACCTGGCCGGCCAGGGAGTCGATGTACGCCTCGACGCCGTTGCGGTAGTCGGCCGCCTCCGCGGAACGGCTCCTCCACGACGTGGACATCTCGCGGTTGATGGCCCGCCCGAAGGGGGTCACCACGCGGTCCTTGTTGCTGAGGATCACCTTGAAGTTGTCGAGCTTGTCCTGCGTGGTCGCGATCTGTTCGAACACCGATCGCGGCAGCTCCTGCTTGCGCAGCGAGGAGGGGTATTTGGAGATCGCCGGCACCTTCGTGGTGGCGCCGGAGTCGGGCTTGGCCGCGGCGGCGGCCGTGAGTTCCTGGGACTCGGACCAGGCGCCGCCCTGGAGCGCCGTCACCGCCTCGGCCAGCGCCTGGGCCTGGCTCGCCGTCGGCATCCGCTGCGGGGCGACGACGATGCTGCGCTCCCTGTCCGACTGGAGGTTCAGGGCCAGGCTCAGGGCGAGGAATCTCTGGACGGCGAGCGTCGAGGTCGAAGCCCGGGTCAGGTTGCCCTGGAACGCCGTCGACAACCGTGCGTCCGCGACCACGGCCGTCGTGCCGCCGCCGATGGGGCGGGCGGCGGACGGCGTGTAGGGCAGGCCGCCCGTCTCCACCAGGCTGTCGCTGCGGGCGATCACCTTGTCCGCGCCTGCGGAGGTGGCGACCTTGACGATGGACGGGTCGATGGCGCCGTTCATGGGCCAGGCGAAGTCGGTGGTCGGTTCCACATGGAGCACCGAGTCGACGGTGTCGGCGGCGACGTCGGCGGCTTCCTTGAGGTGATTGAGGGAACCGGTGACATTGGTGCCGTTGTGCGCCAGGGAGGCCAGGTCGGGGTCGGCGAAGGGCAGGGCGACGACCTCCTTGTCCTGCACCGCCTCCTGAAGCTCGGCCAGCCACTGCTTGGCGACCGTCTGATGGGTGCCCGGCGTGGGCGTGTCGCCCTCGCCCTGGACGTCGTAGCTCTCGGTCATCGCGTCCACGGAGGCCAGCAGGTCGGGGTCGATCACCCAGGTGACGTCGAGGTCCTTGCCGAGGGACACCAACTGCTGCAGACGCCCGCCCGGGGAGATCTCCTTGGCGAGATCGTCGTCACGGAAGACCGGCGTCTGCGACTCGTCCGAGCCTGTCTGTGCCGTCATGTGGGACGTGGAGATGAGCGGCCACAGAACCGTCGTCCGCGTCTTGGTGTCGGCTCCGTCCGGCTGCCACGGCAGGAAGGTCCGCTGGATGCCGAGCACCTGGTAAGGCTGCGCCGGTGTCTCGCCGGACAAGGAGACGGCGAACTGGTAGACCCCGTCCCCGCCGAGATCCAGCTTGTCGACCGGCACGGAGATGCTGAAGTTCTGGGCGACGCCCGGGGTGAGCTTGGCGAACTCCTTGATGTACTTCCCGCCCACCGGGGACCCGTCGAGACCCGGCTGGTAACCGGTGCGCCGGCCGACCGTGTCGATGTCCGAGCGCGTGTTCACGGGCGATCCGAGACGCAGGTCCACCTGGGCGTCGGTGACGGTCTGCTTGCTCTCGTTGGTCACCGTGCCGGACACGGTCAGGGTGTCGCCCTCACCGGGGACGGTGGGGGTGAGCGAGTCCACGGCGACGGACACGGTGTTCGAGCCGGACGCGGCCTTCAAGGAGTCCTGTCCGGCCGCCTGTGAGGGCGCCGCGGCAGGGAACTGGAGCAGACCGGCCAGCAGAGGCGCCCCGGCGAGCAGTGCTCCGGTGCGCCGCAGCCAGCGGCGGGCAGGTGAGGGACTCATCCCCTGGAAGTCTGCCGCCTCGGCCACGCGTTCGCCCGTCCCTCGTCGTCGTCAGTGGTCGTCGGAATGTGCGTCCACGCATGGTAACGATGCGCGCTGAGAGGAAGTGCCGCGGAGTGCCCCACAAGATCGGCCCGCATTGTCGGCCTGTCCCGTATGTACGGGTATAAAAGGGGGCCCTTCACCAAGTCGTAAGGACAGCCCTCGGACCCGCTCCGGTGGCGGCGACTGTGCCCGTGGTGTGCAGGTTTAATGGAGGCGCCTGCGGTCGCCAGGGCCACGTACCCTCTTCTGTTGTGCCGAACGCCAACGAAGACAAGTCCAGTGTCCTGAGCCAGGTGCAGCACCGCGCGGTGAGCGAGCTGCTGCGGGTCGCGCCTGTCGCCGATGACCTTGCCCGCCGCTTCCGGGAAGCCGGGTTCTCACTCGCCTTGGTCGGCGGGTCGGTCCGGGACGCGCTGCTCGGCCGGCTCGGCAACGACCTGGACTTCACGACCGACGCCCGTCCCGAGGACGTGCTGAAGATCGTGCGCCCGTGGGCGGACGCGGTGTGGGACGTCGGGATCGCCTTCGGCACGGTCGGTGCGCAGAAGAACGCTCGCGTCGGAGACGCTGATCGATGCTTTCAGATCGAGGTGACGACCTACCGCTCGGAGGCGTACGACCGGACCTCGCGCAAGCCCGAGGTGTCGTACGGCGACTCGATCGAGGAGGACCTCGTCCGGCGCGACTTCACGGTCAACGCGATGGCCGTCGCGCTGCCGGAGAAGGAGTTCGTCGACCCGCACGGCGGACTGGAGGACCTCGCGGCCCGTGTGCTGCGGACCCCGGGTACGCCGGAGGCGTCCTTCTCGGACGACCCGCTGCGCATGTTGCGCGCGGCGCGGTTCGCGGCGCAGCTCGACTTCGAGGTGGCTCCCGAGGTGGTGGCGGCCATGACGGAGATGGCCGGGCGCATCGAGATCGTCTCGGCGGAGCGGGTCCGGGACGAGCTGAACAAGCTGATCCTCTCCGCCCACCCGCGTAAGGGCCTCACACTGCTGGTCGACACCGGGCTCGCCGGGCATGTCCTGCCCGAGCTGCCGGCCCTGCGACTGGAGAGCGACGAGCACCACCGTCACAAGGACGTCTACGAGCACACGCTGATCGTCCTGGAGCAGGCGATGGCGCTGGAGGAGGACGGTCCCGACCTGACCCTCCGGCTTGCCGCGCTGCTGCACGACATCGGTAAGCCGCGCACGCGTCGCTTCGAGAAGGACGGCCGGGTCTCGTTCCACCACCACGAGGTGGTCGGCGCGAAGATGACGAAGAAGCGCATGACGGCGCTCAAGTACTCGAACGAGCTGGTGAAGGACGTCTCTCGTCTGGTCGAACTCCACCTGCGCTTCCATGGCTACGGCACGGGAGAGTGGACGGACTCCGCCGTCCGTCGATACGTCCGTGACGCCGGACCGCTTCTCGACCGCCTCCACAAGCTGACCCGCTCGGACTGCACGACGCGGAACAAGCGCAAGGCGGCGGCGCTGTCCCGGGCCTACGACGGCTTGGAGGAACGGATCGCGCAGCTTCAGGAGCAGGAGGAGCTGGACGCCATCCGGCCCGACCTCGACGGGAACCAGATCATGGAGATCCTTGGCGTCGGGCCCGGGCCGGTCATCGGCCGTGCGTACAAGCACATGCTGGAGCTTCGGCTGGAGAACGGGCCGATGGAGCATGATGTCGCGGTGGCGGCGCTCAAGGAGTGGTGGGCCGAGCAGGGCTGAGACTCGACACTCGCGGGCTGTTTCACGTGAAACATGTCCACGGGAGACGCCGAGGGGCGATGTTTCACGTGAAACATCGCCCCTCGGCGTCTGGCTGTAGCCGGGAGTGGCTCTGTGTCATTGATGTGACACAGACCGATACTCAAAGCGGGCCATAGCCCCCGCAACGCCCGCATAGATCACGGCGACTGTGATCACGAGGGCCGCTGAACGCCCGTCCGGCGGCAGCATCAGGGCGGCCACTCCGGCGGCTCCGACGAAGGCGACGTTGAACAGCACGTCGTAGACGGAAAAGGTCCGGCCACGGAAGCCGTCTTCGACCGAGGACTGCAAGATCGTGTCTGTCGCGATCTTCGCGCCCTGCGTCGTCAGGCCCAGGACGAATGCCGCGACCAGCGTGGGAGCTGTGGCGAAGGGGAGTCCGAGGGCGGACACCAGGATGGCTGCCGCTCCCGCGCACACGACGATCCAGCCACCGGGCCCGAGTCGTGCGGCCGCCCAGGGGGTTGCCAGCGCCGCCGCGAAGAAGCCGGCGCCGGAGATGCCCAACGCCAGCCCCAGCAGGGCGAGCCCGTCATCGGCGTTGGAGGAGAAGGCGTACCGGCACAGCATCAGCAGCATGACCAGCAGGGCGCCGTAGCAGAACCGCATCAGCGTCATCGCGAACAGCGCCCAGGCCGCCTGTCGGCGTGGCGGCGTGGAGAGATGGCGTACGCCTGCCGCCAGGTCACGTGCGGTGCCGGAGAGCGCCGTGCCGAGCCGCGGCGTCACCAACTCGCGCTCGGGCCCGAGCAGTTCCGGGGTCATGCGCAGTGATGCCAGGCCCGCGCACAGGTACAGGATCGCTCCCAGCAGCACCACGGCGGCATCGGAGTCCCAGATCAGCAACCGTACGAGGAAGGCCAGGCCGGCACCGGCGGTCGCGGCGAGCGTCCCGGCGGTCGGGGAGAGGGAGTTGGCGATCACGAGCCGCTCTTCGTCGACCACGCGGGGCAGCGCCGCGGACAGGCCGGACAGGACGAAGCGGTTGACGGCGGTGACGCACAGGGCGGAGACGTAGAAGAGCCAGTCCGGGACCTGGGTGACGATCAGGGCGGCGGTGGCCGTGGCCAGCACAGTGCGCAGCAGGCTGCCGTACAGCAGCACCTGACGGCGCCGCCAACGGTCCAGCAGGACACCGGAGAAGGGGCCGATCAGGGAGTAGGGCAGGAGCAGTACCGCCATGGCGGAGGCGATCGCGGCGGCCGAGGTCTGTCGCTCCGGGGAGAAGACGACGTACGTGGCGAGCGCGGTCTGATAGACGCCGTCGGCTCCTTGCGAGAACAGGCGTACGACCAGCAGGCGCCGGAAGTTCCGGAAGCGCAGCAGGACCCGCAGGTCGCGTACGACGGACATGGGGCACAGCCTCACATATGGGGAGGGCCCCCGGGCGCTACAACCCGGGGGCCCTCGGCAGCTCTGGCAGGAGCGTTTCTGAGCGAGCCTTGGCGCGCTGTGGCCGGTAGAGCCAGCGCGTTGCGCTGTGTCGAGCTACCGCGTTGCGCTGTGTCGAGCTACCGCTCGACTTCCCCCTTGATGAACTTCTCGACGTTCTCGCGGGCCTCGTCGTCGAAGTACTGGACCGGCGGGGACTTCATGAAGTAGCTGGACGCCGAGAGGATCGGGCCGCCGATGCCGCGGTCCTTGGCGATCTTCGCGGCGCGCAGGGCGTCGATGATCACGCCGGCGGAGTTCGGGGAGTCCCAGACCTCGAGCTTGTACTCCAGGTTCAGCGGGACGTCACCGAAGGCGCGGCCCTCGAGGCGGACGTAGGCCCACTTGCGGTCGTCGAGCCAGGCGACGTAGTCGGACGGGCCGATGTGGACGTTCTTCTCGCCGAGCTCCCGGTCGGGGATCTGCGAGGTGACGGCCTGCGTCTTGGAGATCTTCTTGGACTCCAGGCGCTCGCGCTCGAGCATGTTCTTGAAGTCCATGTTGCCGCCGACGTTGAGCTGCATCGTGCGGTCGAGGATGACACCGCGGTCCTCGAACAGCTTCGCCATGACGCGGTGCGTGATGGTGGCGCCGACCTGGGACTTGATGTCGTCGCCGACGATCGGGACGCCCGCCTCGGTGAACTTGTCCGCCCACTCCTTCGTGCCGGCGATGAAGACCGGCAGGGCGTTGACGAAGGCGACACGCGCGTCGATGGCGCACTGGGCGTAGAACTTGGCCGCGTCCTCGGAGCCCACGGGCAGGTAGCAGACGAGGACGTCGACCTGCTTGTCCTTGAGGACCTGGACGACGTCGACCGGCTCCTCGGCGGACTCCTCGATGGTGGCGCGGTAGTACTTGCCCAGGCCGTCGAGGGTGTGGCCGCGCTGGACGGTCACGCCGGTGCGGGGCACGTCGCAGATCTTGATGGTGTTGTTCTCGCTGGCGCCGATGGCATCCGCGAGGTCGAGGCCGACCTTCTTCGCGTCGACATCGAAGGCGGCTACGAACTCGACGTCGCGCACGTGGTAGTCGCCGAACTGCACGTGCATCAGGCCGGGTACCTTCGACGCCGGGTCGGCGGCCTTGTAGTACTCGACTCCCTGAACCAGCGACGCGGCGCAGTTGCCCACGCCGACGACGGCTACGCGAACCGAACCCATTCCGGTTGCTCCCTGTGTGTACGAGTGAGGCCCTGAGTGGGCGCTCACGTGGCGGTGTCGTCGGGCGTATCCGGCCTGGGATCGTCCCCCGGCCGGGGCAGGCCGCCCGGCGCTCCAGATGTGGTGTCCCGCGAGTCGGACCCCCCGGAGGCGGAACCCTTCAGGTCCCGCCCGGCCCGCTCGCTCTCGATGAGCTCGTTCAGCCAGCGCACTTCGCGCTCCACGGACTCCATCCCGTGGCGCTGAAGCTCGAGCGTGTAGTCGTCGAGGCGCTCCCGCGTGCGTGCCAGAGAGGCGCGCATCTTCTCCAGGCGCTCCTCCAACCGGCTGCGGCGTCCCTCCAGCACGCGCATGCGCACGTCCTGTGGTGTGCGTCCGAAGAAGGCGAATCGGGCAGCGAAATGCTCGTCCTCGTACGCGTCGGGCCCGGTCTGGGAGAGCAATTCCTCGAAGTGCTCCTTACCTTCTGCCGTCAACCGGTAGACGATCTTGGCGCGACGGCCCGCGAGTGGTGCGGCGAGCGCGTCCTCGGCGGTGTTCCCCGGTTCCTCGATCAACCAGCCGTTGGCGACCAGCGTCTTGAGGCAGGGATAGAGCGTGCCGTAGCTGAAGGCCCGGAACACGCCCAGTGATGTATTGAGTCGTTTGCGCAGCTCATAGCCGTGCATCGGGGACTCGCGCAGCAGTCCGAGTACGGCGAACTCGAGGATTCCGGCACGTCGGCTCATCCCCTCGCCTCCTCGTCGTATGTCGCGCTGATGTATCGACTCGATACATCACGACGATAGAACGGCCTTCCGGACGCGACAAGTGGGGGGACGGTGAACGGGGTCACATCAAGGATTCATGTGGAGCGAGTTGCCTGATTTGGGGTGAAGTTCTGGGCTAGGTGGGGTTTGGCGGTGCGTAGTCTGTGCGCCATGAAAAGCACTGGGAACCGAGTGACGCCCGTGAGCGTCGTCATCCTCGGTGCAGTACGGGTGAATGCGGAACCGACCGCATCCGTACTCCGGGGGGACCGGAAATCAGCCGCCGTTGACAGGCGCCCAGGGGTGCGCCTGCCCGAGGAGTAGTCGTTCGATGAGCGAGCACCGTCGCAAACCGCCGCAGCCGCAGGGAGGCGGACGTGCCGCGGCCCGACGCGGTCAGGCCGGCTTGTCCTCCGGCCGCCGAGCGGCACCGCGTGGCGCCACCGGGTCTCCCTCCGACTCGTACGGGTCGGGTTCCGCCGGTTCGGTGAGCGAGGAACGTCCCTACGGCGGCCGCGCCGAAGCACGACGCGCGGCCCAGAGAAGCGGCGGCAGCCGCCGCAGAGCGGCCGAACCGGCCAGGGGTGGCCGTCGGGCGGCTCCCGGCGGCGGCAGAGGGCGTGGGGCGCCGCCGGACAGGAAGCGGTTCATCGACTATCCGCGCGCGGGCAAGTACGGCCTGGCGCGCTGGGTGCCGTCGTGGCGACTGGTCACGGGCGTCTTCCTCGCCTTCATGGGCGGTCTGGTCGCCGCGGCGGGCATCGGGTACGCCATGGTGGGCATCCCGAAGGCCCAGGACACGGCCAAGGCGCAGAACAACGTCTTCTACTGGTCCAACAACAAGCAGATGGCGGCGACCGGTGGCCAGACGAACCGCCAACTCGTGCCTGACGCCAAGATCCCGAGGGAGATGAAGGACGCGGTGGTCTCCGCCGAGAACGCGTCCTTCTACGAGGACAACGGCATCGACCCGGCGGGTATCGCACGAGCCGTTCTCAACATGGCGAGGGGCGGCGAGACGCAGGGTGGTTCGACCATCACCCAGCAGTTCGTGAAGAACGCCTACCTGAGCCAGGAACAGACGCTCTCCCGTAAGTTCAAGGAACTGTTCATCTCCATCAAGGTCGGCCAGCAGATGTCGAAGGACGAGATCCTGGCCAACTACCTCAACATCGCCTACTACGGCCGGAACGCATACGGCATCCAGGCGGCGGCCCAGGCGTACTTCGGCGTGGACGCCGAGAAGCTCACCCCCTCGCAGTGCGCCTTCCTCGCGGCGGTGCTGAAGGGCCCGAACTTCTACAACCCCGACGGTGGTGTGGGAGCTGGTGCTACGCCGGAGGCCAACATCAAGCGTGCCAAGGACCGCTGGTCGTGGATCCTGGGCCGCATGGTCGAGGTGGGGCGTATGACCCCGGAGGACCGTGCCAAGGTCGGCGACTTCCCCACGCTCAAGAAGCAGAGCTCGAACCTGTCCGGGCAGTCCGGCTATCTGATCGACATCGCCAAGGAGTACGTCGCCAAAAAGGCGGGCCTGTCCCCCGAGGATCTGGAGAAGGGCGGCTACCGGATCTACACGACCTTCGACAAGGACAAGGTCAACGAGCTGGCTGCGGCCGTCGAGAAGACGCGGAAGAGCTTCCTCGAACCCGAGAAGCGGGAGAAGGACAAGCACGTTCAGTTCGGCGGGGCGTCGGTCGACCCCAAGACCGGAGCGATCGTCGCGCTGTACGGCGGCGCGGGCTACGACAAGGGCCACTACTCCAACAACGCCAACACCCTGGGTGTGCCGGTCGGCTCGACCTGGAAGCCGATCGTGCTGGCCTCCGCGATGCAGTACGGGACCTACAAGACGACGCCGGAGCCGCTCTCGCCGTTGGCCAAGTACAACGGCAACGACCTCCTGGAGATCAAGGACCAGAACGGCGACCCGATCATGGGTAATGACGGAAAGCCGTTCCGGCAGAAGAACGAGGGCACCACGGCCTGGGGTGAGGTGACACTCAGGAAGGCCATGGAGCAGTCGATCAACAGCCCGTTCGCGCAGCTTGGCATCGACGTCGGTCTGTCCAAGACCCGGGAGATGGCGAACAAGATGGGCATCACGTCCAACTTCTTCGACAAGGCCAACCTCAGGAACGTGTCCTTCTCGCTCGGTACGTCGACCCCCAGCGCCATCCGCATGGCCGACGCGTACGGCAGCTTCGCCAACGAGGGCATGCACCTCGAGCCGTACTCGGTCACCAAGGTGATCAAGGACGGTCAGCCGCTCGACGGGTTTGATGCCCCGGAGGAGCAGAAAGCCATGGATGCGAACGTCGCGAACAACGTGACGGACGTCCTGGAGAACGTGGTCAAGAACGGCACCGGTAAGAAGGTCGCGGACATCGGGTTCCCGGTGGCCGGCAAGACGGGTACGACCGATGAGAACAAGTCGGCGTGGTTCGTCGGGTACACCAGGGAGCTGTCCACGGCTGTGACCCTGTTCCGGACGGATCCCGACAAGGGCAAGCTGCTGTCCATGAACGGCACCGGTGACGTGCCCTCCATCCACGGTGGTGACATCCCGGCGCAGGTCTGGAAGGACTACATGGCCGAGGCCATGAAGAGTTATGGCACCCTCGAGCCCTTCCCGGAGGCCGAGCCCATCGGCGAGATCATCAACGACACTCCGACCCCGACCGTGGCGCCGACGCCCACCGAGACTGTCGAGGAGAGTCCGACACCGACGGAGAAGCCCTCGAAGCCGGAGAAGTCGCCGACGGCGACGCCTACCGAAACCTGCTTCGGCTTCCAGTGCAATGACATCGGAGGCTCGGACAGCGGCGGTACGGACGGAGGCGTGACCTCGTCGCCGACGCCTACGGAGACGGAGGAGGACAACGGCGGAGGTAACGGCAACGGCAACGGCAGCGGAGGCATCTTCGGTGGACCCTCAGGCTGATCGACACGATCAGATGTGAGAAGGCCGGTGGCCGGCACCCACAGATGGGTGCCGGCCACCGGCCTTTGGCGCTTGGACGGAGGGCTCGGGCGGCGGCCTGTTTCACGTGAAACGTCGGTTTCACGTGAAACACTCGGCCGTCACACCCCCGTCGTCCTCGCACCGTTCTCAGACAGGTACGGCAGGATGTGCCCCATGCCCAGTGCAGAGACGACGCCCACGAGCGTGCACGAGCCGGACCTGGTGCGGCCGACCAAGGAGGACGAGGTCGCCGCGAACGGGAGCGAGCTGATCGGTGGTCCCATCGGACGGCGCGCCCTGCTCGGGACGTCCTGGTGGACTCCCGTGCGGATCGTGGCGCTGGTGGCGATCGGCATGTTCGCTCTCGGGCTGGTCCAGAAGGCGCCCTGCTACGACGGCGCCTGGTTCTTCGGCGCCAGCTCGCAGTACACACACGCCTGCTACTCGGACATCCCGCACCTCTACCAGGGGCGCGGCTTCGCCGATGGACTCGTGCCGTACTTCGACAAGCTCCCCGGCGACATGGAGTACCTCGAATACCCGGTGCTGACCGGTGTGTTCATGGAGGTCGCCTCCTGGCTCACGACGGGCAGCGGCACCATTCAGCACCAGGAGCAGTGGTACTGGATGGTCAACGCCGGGATGCTGATGGTGTGCGCGGCCGTCATCGCCGTCTGCGTGACCCGCACGCACGCCCGGCGCCCCTGGGACGGCCTGCTGGTCGCCCTGGCGCCCGCCTTCGCGCTGACCGCGACCATCAACTGGGACCTGCTGGCCGTCGCCCTGACGGCCGCCGCGATGCTGATGTGGTCGCGCGGCCGCTCCCTCGCCTTCGGCATCCTGCTGGGGCTCGCCACGGCCGCGAAGCTCTATCCCGTCTTCCTGATCGGCCCGTTGTTCGTCCTGTGCTGGCGCGCGGGCAAGTGGCGCGACTTCGGCAAGGCGCTGGGCGGCGCCGTCCTCGCCTGGCTGGTGGTGAACCTTCCGGTGATGCTCCTCGCCTGGGACGGGTGGTCGCAGTTCTACCGGTTCAGCCAGGAGCGGGGCGTCGACTTCGGCTCCTTCTGGCTGATCATGGCCCAGAACTCCAACGATCCACTGAGCACCGAGACCGTCAACACGCTTGCCACGCTGTTGATGCTGTTGTGCTGCGCCGGCATCGCCGCGCTCACGCTCACCGCGCCGCGACGTCCACGCTTCGCGCAGATGGCCTTCCTGATCGTCGCGGCGTTCATCCTCACCAACAAGGTCTACTCGCCGCAGTACGTCCTGTGGCTGGTGCCCCTGGCCGTGCTGGCCCGGCCGAGGTGGCGGGACTTCCTCATCTGGCAGGCGTGCGAGGTGGCGTACTTCCTCGGGATCTGGCTGTACCTCGCGTACACGACCAGCGGGGACGCCCACAAGGGACTGCCGCCGGACGGCTACCACTGGGCCATCGGCGTCCATCTGCTGGGGACGCTGTACCTGTGTGCCGTCGTGGTGCGGGACATCCTCATGCCGGAGCGCGATCCGGTACGCCGGACAGGTGACGACGATCCCTCGGGCGGCGTTCTCGACAAGGCCGAGGACGTGTTCGTGCTCGGTCACGCGGCCCGTCCGCCGCGGCATGCGGCCCACTTCGAGGAGCCGCAGGTGGAGTGGGGCGGCCGAGGGGCGCCCGGCGGTTCGCTCTGAGCGAACAGGGCGTAGGGGCGTAGGGGCGTACGCGAAAGGCCGTATACGGAAGGGGGCCGTGTACGGCCTTTCGTCGTTGCGGTGTCGCCGACGGCCGTTCGGTTGCCGGGCGGGGCTGTCAGCGGTCGACGAGCCGGTCGAACTGCGTGGTGGTGTGCCGCAGATGGGCGACCAGCTCGTCGCCGACCTTCGGCTCGGGGGCGTCCGCGGGGACGAACAGGATCGAGACCTGCATGTGCGGCGGCTCCGCGAACCAGCGCTGCTTGCCGCCCCACACGAAGGGAGAAAGGTTCCGGTTGACCGTGGCGAGGCCGGCCCGGGCGACGCCCTTGGCGCGCGGCATGACGCCGTGGAGGGCCTTCGGGGCCTCCAGACCCACCCCGTGCGACGTACCGCCCGCTACGACCACCAGGAAGCCGTCGGAGGCCGCCCGCTGCTGCCGGTAGCCGAAGCGGTCGCCCTTGGACACGCGCGTGACGTCCAGGACCGCGCCGCGGTACTCCGTGGCCTCGTGGTCCCCCAGCCACAGCCGGGTGCCGATGCGCGCGCGGAAGCGGGTCTGCGGGAACTGCTGCTGCAGGCGGGCGAGTTCCTCGGCCTTGAGGTGGCTGACGAACATCGTGTGCAGCGGCAGGCGGGCGGCGCGCAGCCGGTCCATCCAGCCGATGACCTCCTCGACGGCGTCCGAGCCGTCGGTGCGGTCAAGCGGTAGATGGATGGCGAAGCCCTCGAGCCGGACGTTCTCGATGGCGGCGTGCAACTGCGGCAGGTCCTGCTCGCTGATGCCGTGCCGCTTCATCGAGGACATCACCTCGATGACCACACGGGCGCCCACGAGGCCGTACACGCCGTCCACCGACGACACCGAGCGGATGACACGGTCGGGCAGCGGCACGGGCTCCTCGCCGCGTCGGTACGGCGTCAGAACCAGCAGATCACCGCCGAACCAGTCCTTGATGCGCGCGGCCTCGTACGTCGTGCCCACGGCGAGGACCTCGGAGCCCAGCCGGGTGGCCTCCTCCGCGAGGCGTTCGTGTCCGAAGCCGTAGCCGTTGCCCTTGCAGACCGGGACGAGGCCCGGGAACTGCTCCTGCACGTGCTTGTGATGCGCCCGCCAGCGCGCGGTGTCGACGTAGAGCGTGAGCGCCATGGCCGGACCTGGAACCTTTCTCGTGGCTGCGGTGTATCAGAGATGTGGAAGCTATCGACAGTGCAGCTATGGACGGTATCGAAGCAGAGAACGAGAGGTCAGCGACGCGACATGTAGATGTCGAGCGCCTTGTGGAGCAGCTTGTTCAGCGGGAAGTCCCATTCGCCGAGGTACTCGGCGGCCTGCCCGCCCGTGCCCACCTTGAACTGGATCAGGCCGAAGAGGTGGTCGGTCTCGTCCAGCGAGTCGGAGATGCCGCGCAGGTCGTAGACGGTCGCGCCGAGGGCGTAGGCGTCGCGCAGCATCCGCCACTGCATCGCGTTCGAGGGCCGGACCTCACGGCCGATGTTGTCGGAAGCGCCGTAGGAGTACCAGACATGGCCTCCGACGATCAGCATGGTCGCCGCCGACAGGTTCACGCCCTCGTGGCGGGCGAAGTACAGCCGCATGCGGTTGGGGTCCTCGGTGTTGAGGGCCGTCCACATGCGCTGGAAGTACGACAGCGGGCGGGGCCGGAAGTGGTCGCGCACGGCCGTGATCTCGTACAGGCGCTGCCATTCCTCGAGGTCCTGGTAGCCGCCCTGGACGACCTCGACGCCGGCCTTCTCGGCCTTCTTGATGTTGCGCCGCCACAGTTGGTTGAAGTTCTTGTGGACCTCTTCCAGGGATCGGTTGGCCAGCGGCACCTGGAAGACATAGCGGGGCTGTACGTCGCCGAAGCCGGCCCCGCCGTCCTCGCCCTGCTGCCAGCCCATACGACGCAGCTTGTCGGCGACCTCGAAGGCGCGCGGCTCGATGAAGTCGGCCTCGATGTCGCGCAGCCGCTTCACGTCGGGGTTCTGGATGCCCTGCTTGATGGAGCCCGCCTCCCAGCGCCGGATGATCACCGGCGGGCCCATCTTCACGGAGAAAGCGCCCTGGTTCTTCAGATGCGCGAGCATCGGTTCCAGCCACTCGGTCAGATTCGGCGCGAACCAGTTGATGACCGGGCCCTCGGGCAGATAGGCGAGGTAGCGCTTGATCTTGGGAAGCTGGCGGTAGAGGACGAGGCCGGCGCCGACCAGTTCACCGCTCCTGTCGAACCAACCGAGGCTCTCCGAGCGCCACTCGGCCTTCACGTCCGCCCAGGCCGGGACCTGCATGTGGCTCGCCGACGGCAGGCTCTGGATGTATGCCAGATGCTGCTCGCGACTGATCGTCCTCAGGGTCAGGCTCATTCGGGGCGCTCCTCGGGCTGGTGTGTCCCCATGGGTACAGGGGCTCCGGCTCTCGCGCCGAAGCCTACTGCGCCTTGGGAGCGCCCCGACTGGGCGTACGACAGCTTCGCTCCGGTCTTGTGAGCCGCCGGAGCGTTCGAGGGCGTTCTATGCGGTGTTCTACCGGTGTTCGGAGGGCGCGGTCTCCGCGGCCGGCGCGAGGAGGGAGCGGTGGCAGGCGTCAGCCGCCGAAGAGCCCGCCGTGCGCCATACCGAGGAAGAAGCCGACTCCAGAGGCACCGAGGCCCAGGATCAGACCGAACCGCTCACGGGTCGTCACCGAGATCCACTGGCCGTACGCACCGGTCAGGATGCCTACCAGACCGGTCCACGAGGTGAGTAGGTTCAGGTCGTGGAACTGGGCTGTGACGAAGGACGTGATGCCCAGCACCAGGGTCACCGCGAGCAGGGTGTCCTGGAGAGGGTGAGGCTTTCCGTCCGTGGCGAAAAGGCCTCCGACGGTGTTGGGTCGCATTGCCTGTGCCATAGGGCACCTCCTGCGGAAGGCGGCGCATCGTAGCGCCATACACACCCGATGTGTACAGATTGTGGGCGACGGCGGCCGGATTTCAACCGGACGCCGGTGTGCGGGTACTGTGTAGCGTCTGCACCGGTGTCTGCCCGGGCCAGCTCGGGGAACCGCGAGGTCACCCCCGATTGTCAGTGGCGGCCGATACCGTTGCGTACGCATCACAACCCTCCTGCCACGGAACGACCGTGGCCGCTGAGTCCAAAGGAGGTGGGTTCCACATGCGTCACTACGAGGTGATGGTCATCCTCGACCCTGATCTGGAGGAGCGCGCTGTCGCCCCCCTGATCGAGAACTTCCTCTCCGTCGTCCGCGAGGGCAACGGCAAGGTGGAGAAGGTCGACACCTGGGGCCGTCGTCGTCTCGCGTACGAGATCAAGAAGAAGCCCGAGGGCATCTACTCGGTCATCGACCTGCAGGCCGAGCCTGGGGTCGTCAAGGAGCTCGACCGCCAGATGAACCTGAACGAGTCGGTCCTCCGGACCAAGGTCCTCCGCCCCGAGACCCACTGAGCTCTCCCGCTCAGTTGATCTCGGGATTCGAGTAGCAGCAACCAAGCAGCCAGAGCAAACCCGCCGAGAGGTTCCCCCATGGCAGGCGAGACCGTCATCACGGTCGTCGGCAACCTTGTCGATGACCCCGAGCTGCGCTTCACCCCGTCCGGTGCGGCGGTCGCGAAGTTCCGTGTCGCGTCCACTCCCCGCACCTTCGACCGTCAGACGAACGAGTGGAAGGACGGCGAGAGCCTGTTCCTGACCTGCTCGGTCTGGCGTCAGGCGGCGGAGAACGTCGCCGAGTCGCTCCAGCGAGGCATGCGCGTCATCGTGCAGGGCCGGCTGAAGCAGCGGTCCTACGAGGACCGTGAGGGCGTCAAGCGCACGGTCTACGAGCTGGACGTCGAGGAAGTCGGCGCCAGCCTGCGGAACGCCACGGCGAAGGTCACCAAGACCTCCGGTGGCGCCCGCGGTGGCCAGGGCGGTTACGGCGGCGGTGGCGGCCAGGGTGGCGGCGGCTGGGGCGGTGGCCCCGGTGGCGGCCAGCAGGGCGGCGGTGCTCCCGCCGACGACCCGTGGGCGACCGGCGCTCCCGCCGGTGGCAACCAGGGCGGCGGCGGTGGCGGCGGCTGGGGTGGAAACTCCGGCGGCGGTGGCGGCGGCTACTCGGAAGAGCCCCCCTTCTAGGCCTTCGGGTCTGGGGTGGGCCGCACCCAAACTTCTTGATCACACAGGAGAAACACCATGGCGAAGCCGCCTGTGCGCAAGCCGAAGAAGAAGGTCTGCGCTTTCTGCAAGGACAAGGTCACGTATGTGGACTACAAGGACACGAACATGCTGCGGAAGTTCATTTCCGACCGCGGCAAGATCCGTGCCCGCCGCGTGACCGGCAACTGCACGCAGCACCAGCGTGACGTCGCCACGGCCGTCAAGAACAGCCGTGAGATGGCGCTGCTGCCCTACACCTCCACCGCGCGCTAAGGGAAGGGTGACCGACACATGAAGATCATCCTCACCCACGAGGTCTCCGGCCTCGGTGCCGCGGGCGACGTCGTCGACGTCAAGGACGGTTACGCTCGCAACTACCTGATCCCGCGGAAGTTCGCTATCCGTTGGACCAAGGGTGGCGAGAAGGACGTCGAGCAGATCCGTCGTGCTCGCAAGATCCACGAGATTCAGACCATCGAGCAGGCCAACGCTGTCAAGGCCCAGCTCGAGGGTGTGAAGGTCCGTCTGGCCGTCCGCTCCGGCGACGCCGGTCGTCTCTTCGGTTCCGTCACTCCGGCCGACATCGCGTCCGCGATCAAGGCTGCCGGTGGCCCCGAGGTCGACAAGCGCCGCATCGAGCTCGGCGCGCCGATCAAGACCCTGGGCGCCCACGAGACGTCCGTGCGTCTGCACCCCGAGGTTGCCGCCAAGGTCAACATCGAGGTCATCGCGGCCTGATCGCTGCGCTCGGCTTGAGTAGCTGAATGAAGGGGCCGTACCCGCTGGGGTACGGCCCCTTCACTGTGCAGCGAACGGCCGCGTACCAGGAAGCGGAGGCGGATCCCGGAGCAGGGGCCGCGTCGGTTTCACGTGGAACAGCGTGTTTCACGTGAAACAGTCAGCGCGTCGCGCCCGTGACGATCCAGCGGCCCGATCGGGAGCGCAGCCAGAGCGTCAGCATGCGCACCGTCATCATCAGCGTCATTGCGGCCCAGATTGCCGTGAGGCCGCCACCGACCACAAGGACGAGCAGCGAGACCGGAGTGAAGACCGCCAGGGTGAGCACCATGGCCCAGGCGAGATAGGGGCCGTCGCCCGCTCCCATCAGAACGCCGTCCAGGACGAAGACGACGCCGCAGATCGGCTGGGAGAGCGCCACCACGAGAAGGGCGGGCAGGGCAGCATCCTTGACGACCGAATCGCTGGTGAACAACGGCAGGAAGAGCGGCCGGCTCATCACCACGAGGAGGCCTAGGACGACGCCGGCCGCGACGCCCCACTCCACCATGCGGCGGCAGGCGGCCCGGGCGCCCTCGGCGTCACCGGCGCCGAGATACCTGCCGATGATGGCCTGACCGGCGATGGCGATGGCGTCCAGGGCGAAGGCGAGCAGGCTCCACAGCGACAGGATGATTTGGTGCGCGGCGATGTCGGCGTCCCCGAGGCGGGCTGCGACGGCCGTCGCGATCATCAGGATCGCCCGCAGTGAGAGGGTGCGGACCAGCAAGGGCACTCCGGCCTGTGCGGAGGCCCTTATCCCGACCGCGTCGGGACGCAGAGAGGCGCCGTGTTCGCGCGCGCCGCGGACCACGACCATGAGATAGATCGCGGCCATGCCGCACTGGGCGATGACGGTGCCCCATGCGGAACCCGCGATGCCGAGGCCGGCGCCGTAGACGAGGCCCGCGTTGAGGGCGGCGTTGGCGATGAAGCCCGCGACGGCGACGTAGAGCGGGGTCCTGGTGTCCTGTAGGCCGCGCAGGACTCCGGTGGCGGCGAGTACGACGAGCATGGCCGGGATGCCGAGTGCCGAGATCCGTAGGTAGGTGGTTGCGTACGGGGCCGCTGTGTCCGAGGCGCCGAAGAGTTCCACGAGAAACGGCGCTGTGGGCAGGACGACCGCGACGACGGTGAGGCCGAGGAGGAGGGCCAGCCAGATGCCGTCCATGCCCTGGCGGATGGCGGCCTGGAGGTCGCCGGCGCCGACGCGTCGGGCGACGGCAGCGGTGGTGGCGTAGGCGAGGAAGACGAAGACACTGACGGCTGT
Organism: Streptomyces sp. UG1; assembly: GCF_049974585.1. Taxonomy (NCBI): domain Bacteria; kingdom Bacillati; phylum Actinomycetota; class Actinomycetes; order Kitasatosporales; family Streptomycetaceae; genus Streptomyces; species Streptomyces sp. UG1. The sequence goes on from NZ_JBNGGG010000006.1 coordinate 86,210, forward strand.
CATGAGGAGGGCCGAGGCGACCCCGAGCCCAGCGAGCTGTGCCGTGCCGAGATGGCCGATGATCGCACTGTCGGCCATGACGAAGAGTGGCTCGGCGACGAGTGCGCCGAAGGCCGGAACGGCCAGAGCGACGATCTCTCGATCGTGCTGTCGCCGGACGGCCTTGGGTCTCGCGGGAGCCTGTGTCATGGCCACCAATCTAATCGTCCACAGGTAAGAGATGCAATCCCTTACTGACCCTTACTCCTGGTCTCGCGTCGTGCGCTTTCGTGCACCGTTCGAAGCGATCTTGGTCCGACTGGGGAAGTTTTTCTTCTGCACAGCCGGTGGACGGCAAAGTCGCAGGTCAAGGCCGGTCCTTGCGAGTCTCGCCAGGCTTGTTCACAGGGCTGTCCACCGGGTCGTGCACAGGTTTTGTGGAGTTCTCCACAGCATCCGGGCCGTCGTCCACATGGCCTGTGGATAACCAGATTGGCTGACGGTGCCCGCGGGCCTACCGTGGTCCGGCGCCCGCTCCGTTCGTCGGCCGTGAAAGCGTCACAAAACCGACGTGCCAGAACCGGAGTTGGGCCTCTTATTTGTCAGTGGCGTGCCGTAGAACAGAGGGGCACGGCGAGGTCCGCTCGGCGGACGGGAGGAGGTGGCTCGGTGAGTATTTCCGAGCCCTTGGACGACCCGTGGGCCGACAGCGGCCCCAGTGATCGTCTGCCCGCCTCCCGCCGGCGCGGCGACGGTGGTCGAGGACGCGACGATCAGCATGACCGCGGTCGGGACAGCGGAGAGTGGGACGGCGGCGGTTCGGCCTTCGAGCGGGTCCCGCCCCAGGACCTCGACGCCGAACAGTCCGTCCTCGGCGGCATGCTCCTGTCCAAGGACGCCATCGCCGATGTCGTCGAGGTCATCAAGGGCCACGACTTCTACAAGCCCGCGCACGAGACGATCTTTCAGGCGATCCTCGACGTCTATGCCAAGGGTGAGCCGGCCGACCCCATCACCATCGCCGCCGAGCTGACCAAGCGCGGCGAGATCAACAAGGTCGGCGGCGCCTCGTATCTCCACACCCTCGTCCAGATGGTGCCGACGGCGGCTAACGCCGAGTACTACGCGGAGATCGTGCATGAGCGCGCGGTGCTGCGCCGCCTGGTCGAGGCCGGCACCCGCATCACACAGATGGGATACGCCGCCGACGACGACGTCGACGAGATCGTCAACCGCGCCCAGGCCGAGATCTACGCGGTCACCGAGCAGCGCACCAGCGAGGACTATCTGCCGCTCGGCGACATCATGGAGGGCGCGCTCGACGAGATCGAGGCGATCGGCTCGCGCACCGGTGAGATGACCGGTGTGCCCACTGGCTTCACGGACCTCGACTCGCTCACCAACGGTCTGCACCCGGGTCAGATGATCGTCATCGCGGCCCGCCCCGCGATGGGTAAGTCCACCCTCGCGCTGGACTTCGCGCGAGCGGCGTCGATCAAGAACAACCTGGCGAGCGTCATCTTCTCCCTGGAGATGGGGCGCAACGAGATCGCGATGCGTCTGCTGTCGGCCGAGGCACGCGTGGCCCTGCACCACATGCGTTCCGGAACCATGACGGACGAGGACTGGACCCGGCTGGCGCGGCGGATGCCCGAGGTCACCGCTGCGCCGCTCTATATCGACGACTCCCCGAACCTGTCGATGATGGAGATCCGCGCGAAGTGCCGTCGGCTGAAGCAGCGCAATGACATCAAGCTCGTGATCATCGACTATCTGCAACTGATGCAGTCCGGTGGTTCGAAGCGTGCCGAGAGCCGTCAGCAGGAGGTCTCGGACATGTCCCGTAACCTCAAGCTCCTGGCGAAGGAGCTGGAGGTCCCGGTGATCGCGCTCTCGCAGCTCAACCGTGGTCCCGAGCAGCGCACGGACAAGAAGCCGATGGTGTCCGACCTGCGTGAGTCCGGCTCCATCGAGCAGGACGCCGACATGGTGATCCTGCTGCACCGTGAGGACGCCTACGAGAAGGAGTCACCGCGCGCCGGCGAGGCGGACATCATCGTGGGCAAGCACCGTAACGGCCCGACGGCGACGATCACGGTCGCCTTCCAGGGCCACTACTCGCGGTTCGTGGACATGGCGCAGACCTGACCGCCCCCGCGAGACAGCGGGAAGCTGCTCAGCGCCTCGTCTCGTACCTGGTCAGGACCACGCCGCCGGGAAACGTCCGCGTCTCCACCAGGTTCAGGTTCACCCAGCTGTCCAGCGCGGTGAAGAACGGCGTGCCGTCGCCCACCAGGACCGGATGGGTGGCGATCACGTACTCGTCGATCAGCCCGGCGCGCATGGCCGCACCGGCGAGCGTTGCGCCGCCGATGTTCATCGGGCCGCCGTCCTCGGCCTTGAGCCGGGTGATCTCGGCGATTGCGTCGCCGGTGACCAGGCGGGTGTTCCAGTCGACCTTGTCGATCGTCGAGGAGAACACCACCTTCGGGGTGTCCCGCCAGTTCCGCGCGAACTCGATCTCCGCCGGGGTGGCGTTGGGCTGCTGGTCGCCGGTCGGCCAGTAGGAACTCATCGTCTCCCAGAGCTTGCGCCCATACAGCGACAGGCCACTCGCCTGCTCGTGGTCGAGCCACCACTGGAACAGCTCGGGGCTCGGCGGTCCGCTCCAGCCGATGTCGTCGCCGACCGCGGCGATATAGCCGTCCAGGGTCAGGTTCATGCCGTAGATCAGTTTCCGCATGGTCCAGCCTTCCGTCCGTGGGTGTCCGGCGTATAGACCAGCGTGGCGCGGGAGACTCATCGGTGCGCGATCTGGGCTCGCCGCTAGTCCTCGTGCTCGGGGCTCAGCGTGGTGTGCTCGGCCGACACGGGCAAGCCGCCTGATCTCGGCGTCACGAGCGGCGAGACGCCACAGTTCCTTGGGGGATATGCGCTCGACTCCCGAGCGGCCACCGGGTGGACTGGAGGCATGACGACACCTCAGGAAGAGCTGCTTCCCACCACACGCCGGGCGCTGCTGCACCGCATCGCCGTGGCCCAGGCCGAAGGGCGTGCGCCCTCGCTGGTCGCCGCCGTCGTACGGGACGGGCGGACCGTGTGGCACGGCTCGCGTACCTCGCTGGAGGGGCATGCCCCGGACGAGAACGTGCAGTACCGCATCGGCTCGATCACCAAGACCTTCACCGCTGTTCTCGTTCTGAGACTGCGTGACGAGGGCCTGCTCGATCTCGGTGATCCGCTGGAGAAGCATCTGCCGGGCACCGGCGTGGGGGAGGCCACCATCGTTGAACTCCTCGCGCACACCAGTGGGCTGGCGGCCGAGTCACCCGGCCCATGGTGGGAACGGACCTCCGGATCCCTGCGGCCCGAACTGTCCGACGTCGTGGGCGAGCAGCCCTTCCTGCATCCGTCCGGCCGCCGGTTCCACTACTCGAACCCCGGCTACACGCTGCTGGGTGCGCTGGTGGAGAAGCTGCGTGGCGCTCCGTGGGAGGAGGTACTCCGGCGTGAAGTGCTCGAACCCCTGGGCCTGAAGCGTACGAGTACGCGACCGCAGGAGCCGCACGCGGGAGGCTGGGCGGTGCATCCCTGGGCCGATGCGATGCTTCCCGAACCTGTCGAGGACCTCGGGCGGATGGCGCCGGCTGGGCAACTGTGGTCGACGACAGCTGACTTGGCGCGGTTCGCCGCCTTTCTTGCCCGGGGCGACGACCGGGTGCTGAGCGCTGAGAGCGTACTGGAGATGCGGACGCCTGCGGCGCCGCCCGAGGCTGTCGACGTGGTGGATGGTGCCGCATACGGTCTGGGCGTGCAGGTCCAGCGCAGGGACGGACGGCTCCTTTTCGGGCACGGTGGGTCGTTGCCGGGCTTCCTCGCGAGTCTGACTCTCAGCGTGGAGGACGATGTCGCGGCCGTGGTGCTGGCCAACTGCACCTCCGGCCCGCCGGTCTCCCTTGTCGCCGCCGACCTGGTCCGTATCGTCGCTGAGGCCGAGCCGCGGATTCCCGAGCCCTGGCGGCCGATGCCCGAGGTCGACACGGCGGTCCTGGAGTTGGCGGGACCCTGGTACTGGGGGACGTACGCCTTCGCCCTGAGGCTGACCGCGGACGGACTCGTCTCGCTGGAGCCGTTGTCCGGTAAGGGGCGCCGCTCGCGGTTCCGCGTCAACGGCGACGGCACATGGACGGGTCTGGAGGGCTACTACGCGGGCGAGCTCCTGAAGGCCGTCCGGTGCCCGGACGGAACCGTGGACCATCTGGACCTCGGCTCGTTCGTCTTCACCCGTCAGCCGTACGACGAGGGGGCTGCCGTGCCGGGCGGTGTGGATCCCGATGGCTGGCGCGGCAGCGACTCGTTCTGAAGGTCCGGCGAAGCGCCTGTTTCACGTGAAACAGGCGCTTCTTTCACAACGGGAGCTTGAAGCCCACGTGCGAGGCGGTGAAACCGAGCCGCTCATAGAAGCGGTGGGCGTCCGTACGGCTCTTGTCGGAGGTGAGCTGCACCAACTGGCAGTTCTGTCGCCGGGATTCGTCGATGGCCCACTCGATGAGCTGCGTGCCCAGGCCGCTGCCTCGCTCGTCGGCGTGGATGCGGACGGCTTCGATGATCGACCTGGTGGAGCCGCGCCGTGACAGCCCGGGAATGACCGTGAGCTGGAGGGTGCCGACGGCGCGGCCCTCGCGGACGGCGACGACCAGGTGCTGGTTCGGATCGCTGCTGAGCCGCTCGAGCGCGGCCAGGTAGGGGGTCAGGTCGTCGGGGGACTCACGCTGGGCGCCCAGTGGGTCGTCCGCGAGCATGCCGACGATCGCGGGGATGTCGTCGGCGACAGCGGGCCGTATCTCAAGATCTCCCATGTCTGCACCCTATGCGGGCGCGCGGAGTGTCTCGACGGCTCGGACCAGGGGGGCCAGTTCGGGGTTCTTGGCGGCTTCGTCGAGGGCTTCGCGCAGGGCGGTGTCGTTGGTGGGGCGGGCCTGGTGGAGGAGTTCGAGGCCGGCTTCGGTGACGTCGGTGTAGATGCCGCGGCGGTCGGTGGGGCAGAGGTAGCGGGAGAGCAGGCCGCGGTCTTCGAGCCGGGTGACGAGGCGGGTGGTGGCGCTCTGGCTGAGGACGACGGCGTCGGCGACCTGTTTCATCTGGAGGTGGCCGCCTTCGCCGTGGTGCTGGCGGCTGAGGACATCGAGCAGGGAGTACTCGCGCACGCTCAGGTCGTGCCGGGCCTGCAGGGCGCGCTCGATGTGCGTCTCGATCCTGCTGTGCAGCAGGGAGAGGGCGCACCAGCCCTGGGCGAGGGCGGTGAGCGCGGGCTCCGTCGCTGTCATGTCGATTCCTCCGTCCCGGAGCGGCTTGAAGCCAGGATAGAGCAGAGACGCAATAGTCGGCGCTTGCAGATATAGCGCGTATGCAACTATTGTCTTCGAGCGTAAAGCGCCCCTGCAATCCTCGGAAGGTGTCACCTCTCCATGCCTCTCGCGCTTCTGGCCCTCGCGATCGGGGCCTTCGGAATCGGAACGACCGAGTTCGTGATCATGGGCCTGCTGCCCGAGGTCGCGGGTGACTTCGGGGTCTCCATCCCCACCGCCGGCTTCCTGGTGACCGGCTACGCGCTCGGTGTGGTTCTCGGCGCTCCGCTGATGACCGTGCTCGGCACCAAGGTCTCCCGCAAGCAGATGCTGATGCTGCTGATGGGGCTCTTCATCGCCGGCAACCTGCTGTCCGCCGTCGCGCCGGTCTTCTCCGTCATGCTGATCGGCCGCGTGGTCGCCTCGCTCGCCCACGGTGCCTTCTTCGGCATCGGGTCGGTCGTCGCGGCCGATCTGGTCGCTCCGGACAAGAAGGCCGGAGCCATCGCGATGATGTTCACCGGCCTGACCGTCGCCAATGTCGTCGGCGTCCCGTTGGGCACGTTCGTGGGCCAGTCCGCCGGCTGGCGCGTCACCTTCGGCATCGTCGCCGCTCTCGGCGTCATCGGCCTGGCCGGCATCGCCAAGCTGGTCCCCGACATGCCCAAGCCGCAGGGCGTACGGCTGCGCCATGAGCTGGCCGCCTTCAAGAACGCCCAGGTCCTGCTGGCCATGGCGATGACGGTCCTCGGCTTTGGCGGTGTATTCGCGGCCATCACCTACATCGCGCCGATGATGACCCACGTCGGCGGCTTCGCCGACGGTTCCGTCACCTGGCTCCTGGTCCTCTTCGGGCTCGGCATGGTCGGCGGCAACCTGATCGGCGGCAAGTACGCCGACCGCGCGCTGATGCCCATGCTCTACGTCTCCCTGGGCGCCCTCGCCGTCGTGCTCGCGCTCTTCACGCTCACGGCGCAGAACAAGATCCTCGCGGCCGTCACCATCACGCTGATCGGCGCCCTGGGCTTCGCCACCGTCCCCCCGCTGCAAAAGCGCGTCCTGGACCAGGCACACGGTGCTCCGACGCTGGCCTCGGCCGTGAACATCGGCGCTTTCAACCTCGGCAACGCGCTCTCCGCCTGGCTCGGCGGCCTCGTCATCGCGGCCGGCTTCGGCTACACGTCCCCCAACTGGGTCGGCGCCGCCCTCGCCGCGGCCGCGCTGCTGCTGGCATTCCTCTCGGCCGTGCTGGAGCGCCGTGATGAAGCCGCCTCCAGCACTGTCGTCACCGGCACCGTGCCCGCCGAGCAGCGAGCCGCCATACACCACTGAGCCGACCCCCGTGCGGGGTCAGGGCCGCCCTCGCACATCCGGACCCGTGACAGTCCACGTCGGCACCACACCGTTCCACCTCAGCACGAAACCGCAAGGAGCCCCCATGAGCACCGCCACCGCAGTCGCCCCCCTGACCACCCAGGACGCCGACTTCCTCGTCGCCGCCGCACACCGGGCCGCCGAGGAGGCCGGGGTGACCGTCAGCGTCACGGTCCTGGATGCCGGAGGCCATCTGCTCGCCTTCCGGCGGGACGACCGAGCCGTGCTGATCTCCGGGGAGACCAGCACCCGCAAGGCCTACACGGCACTCCAACTCGGCGCCCCGACCGCCGATCTCGTCGAGGCCGTACAGCCCGGCGCGCTCTTCCACACCCTGCCGACCGCGCTGGACCGGCCACTGCTGTTCATCGCGGGCGGTGTGCCGCTCCACAGGGACGGCCGGCTGATCGGAGCGATCGGTGTCGGCGGCGGCGCGCCGGAGCAGGATCACCGGTTCGCGACGACCGCCATCGAGGCGCTTGCCTGACCGTACCTTCCGATCGATGAGGTGACGCCGGTCCCCGATGTGGCCCGGCGTTATCTCTGCGCGCTCCAGCCTGCCGTCGAGCAGCCTCAGCCCGCCGCCACCGTCAGCGGAGCGAAACGCCGGGTCCAGTCGCCCGGCAGTTCCGGGATGCCGTACGTCATGACCGAGTTGAAGGCGACGGAGGCCAGACCGTGCCCCTTCGCCCACGCCAGCAGCTCCTCATGGCGTACGTCGATGTCGGTGCGCAGCGGGCGGTCGGTGTGGGCGGCGAGGGAGGCGATGAGAGCCTTCGCGGTCTCGGTGTCGCGGGCGATCAGAGGGCCCACGACCTGCGTTTCCATGTTGGGCCAGGCACCTGCGTACCCGATGATCCGCCCGTGCTCCTCGGCGACGCGGAGCTGGTCGGCGAAGGCGGGCAGCCGCGTGATGATGTGCGTGCGATCGCTGCCGAACACCTCCTCGTCGAGCCGCACGATGGCGCCGAGATCCTCGGCGGTGACCGCACGCGTGGTGATCGTGGGTGCCGAGGTACCTGTGAAGTGCCCGCGCAGCATCTCCGCCCGGCCGGCGACCTTGAAGCCGAGTTCTTCGTAGAGCGGCTGTCCGTACGGCGTCGCGTGCAGCGTCAGTGGTGTTGTGCCCATCGCGTCGACGACGTGACGCATCAGCCGGCGTCCGATGCCTCGGCGGGCATGGCGCTCGGCGACCAGGACCATGCCGATGGCTCCCAGGTCGGGGCGCTCCTGCGGTCCGTACTCCGTGACGACGCAGGCGCTGACGAGTCCACCGGCGGGGTCGTCGATGCCGTAGCCCTTCCCGGCTGTGAGGAGGAACCCCCACTTGTGTTCCTCACGGGGCCAACCCCGGTCCTCGGACAAGTCGGCGCAGGCGGTGAGGTCGCGAGGCGTCAGACGGCGGATGGGCAGAGCGGCGGGGGAAGGAGTCGGCACGCAGGTCAGGCTGTCTGACGACTGCCCTGGTCGTCCACCTGTTTCCAGGGAGACGTACGAGCTTTTGGCCATGTCATGGCCGACCGCAAAGTGTGCCGGCAGATGCTGGGTGTTTCACGTGAAACATGGGCGAACAGCGAACAGCGAACGGCCAACGGTGAATAGCCAACGGCCAACGGCGGACAGCCATCAGCCAGCAGCGAGCGTCGATCTCGTGGGATCTCCGCCCGAAGGACCGAGGGCACACGCCATTAGCCTCAACCCCCATGGCGAGACTTCATCTTTTCGATCTGGACGGCACGCTCCTGCATGGAACATCCGCGCCCGTGGAGATCTCACGACAGCTCGGGCTGGAGGAGGAGACCGTTGCGCTCGACCGGGAGATCTCGGCAGGGCTGATCGGCCCTCCGGAGTACGCGAAGCGGGTGTACGCGCTCTGGGCCGACCTCACCGAGGCCCATGTGGTGGCCGCCTTCGACGGTGCTCCTTGGCTGGCCCGAATCCGTGAGGTCTGGGCGGAGATCAGGGGACAGGGCGACTACTGCGCCGTCGTCTCGCTCTCGCCCTCCTTCTTCGTGGAGCGGCTGACGGGCTGGGGCGCACACGCGGCGTACGGTTCCCGCTTTCCGGCCGTGCCGTTCACCGAGCCCGTCGATCCGGCCGGAGTCCTCAGCGCCGAGGCGAAGGTTCACATCGCCGATCTGCTCTGTGCGGAGTTCGGGGTGACGCGGGACGAATGCGTTGCCTATGGCGACTCGCTGTCGGACAAGGCGCTGTTCGGAGTCGTCCCGGTATCCGTCGCGGTCAACGCGGACCGGCATCTGGCCGGACTCGCGACGCACTCCTACATGGGGATGGATCTGTGGGAAGCCTATGAACTGGTGCGCAGCGGCCGGTAATCGAAGGAATTGGCCGTTCGTCCCCTCTCCCCTTTCGTGACGAAGGAAGGCGGGACTTGTGATCGGGGCGACGGCCGGTAGGGTCGACTCCGGTTCGTGTCCGAGCTGTGATGCAAGCTCCCGGCGTGGACCGAGCGCAAGGCAAAGCAGCCTAATGGGACGGAGAGATCGAAGACCCGCATTCTCGGTTATGGAGTCCGGGCGCCGGCGTGCGATGGGAGGCTGCGGCGAGAGTACTGCGGCCAATGTCACACTCTCGCCCTACTTGTCCGTACACGGTGTGAATGTGGGTTGAATGTGGCCGTATTGGATCGCGGCAACGAACGGGGATTGCAAGGCATAACGGGGGAAGCAGGCACCTTCCGACCGAGGAAGTGCGCAGACCGACCGAGAGATGTTCGAGGCGAGGCACACCATGGACGCTCCGACCACCACGTCGGCCGACAACGGCACTTCCGGCGGCGGGGACGGCTGGTTCACGCCGCGCAAGCAGCCGGCGACGACCCAGGGCAGCGAACCGGAGACGGTCGAAGGCCAACGCCTGGCCGCGCTGCGTCCGGTGGGCAGGACGGCTTCGGCCAACGGCGACGACGCACCCCCGTCGACCCCGGCCGCGATACCGACCCCCGAACCGCCCACATCGGGTCACATACCGCCCGCGCCCTCGACGCCCGCGCCCGCCACCACGCCAGGGCAAGCACCCCGCACTCCCGCCTCCGCCTCGATGCCGGTCCAGGCACCACAGGCTGCCACCACCGCCCCGCCTCCAGGCCAAGCGCCGCACGCAGCCACCACCTTGGCCCCTGGCCAAGCACTCCAGGCCTCACCCGCGCCGCCGACCTCTCTCGCACAACCCGCCCCGCAGCCGCACGTCCCGGCCCAGCGCCCCGCCCCGGCCCAGCCCGCCTCCCCGGACGCCATCCTGATCCGTCGGACGATGGCGGAGGTCGCCCCCGTGGCCGACAAGGTCACGTCGTACTTCTACGCCCTGCTCTTCGTACGCCACCCCGACCTGCGCTCCCTGTTCCCGGCCGCGATGGACACCCAGCGCGACCGGCTGCTCAAAGCCCTGCTCACCGCCGCCGAGCACATCGACAACACCCCGGTTCTCGTCGACTACCTGCAAAACCTCGGCCGCGGTCACCGCAAGTACGGCACCCGGCCCGAGCACTACCCGGCCGTCGGTGAGTGCCTCATCGGCGCGCTCAGCAAGTACGCCGGCGGTGTCTGGGACGGCGAGATGGAGGCTGCCTGGGTCCGCGCCTACACGACGATCTCGCAGGTCATGATCGACGCGGCGGCGGCGGACGAACTGCGCGCCCCCGCCTGGTGGTACGCGGAGGTCGTGACGCACGACCTCAGAACGTCGAACATCGCCGTCATCACCGTCCGCCCCGACCAGCCCTATCCGTTCCTCGCCGGGCAGTACGCCAGCCTGGAGACCCCCTGGTGGCCCAGGATCTGGCGGCACTATTCCTTCGCCTCCGCGCCCCGCTCCGACGGCCTGCTGACGTTCCATGTGAAGGCCGTCCCCGCCGGCTGGGTCTCCAACGCGCTGGTGCACCGCGCCCGGCCGGGCGACATCATCCGGCTCGGTCCGCCGGGCGGCTCGATGACCGTGGACCACACCACCGACAGCGGTCTGCTCTGCCTGGGCGGAGGCACCGGCATAGCGCCCATCAAGGCACTGGTCGAGGACGTGGCCGAACACGGCGAGCGGCGGCCGGTCGAGGTCTTCTACGGCGCACGCACCGACCAGGACCTGTACGACATCGACACGATGCTGAGGCTCAAGCAGTCCCACCCCTGGCTGGAGATCCGTCCGGTCGTGGACCGGCACGGACTGCTCCAGCTTCCCGACGCCATACGACAGTACGGGCCCTGGACCGGGTACGACGCCTATGTCTCCGGCCCGCCCGGCATGATCCGCAGCGGTGTCGACGTACTGCGAGACATCGGCATCCCGTCCGAGCGCATACGCCATGACTCGGTGGAGGAACTCGTCGCCGCCAACTGACCTGCATGCCGACGGCGGTACCGCGGTCGGTGGTCAGCCCAGGTCGGGGGCGTGCATGGCGCGGACGCCCTCGATGTTTCCGTCGAGGTAGTGCCGCAGCGACAGCGGCACGAGATGGACGGAGGCGATTCCGACCCGGGTGAACGGCACGCGCACGATCTCGTACTCGCCGATGGGCTCGTCCACCTCGGGTCCGTGCCGCAAGGACGTGTCCATGGATCCCAGTCGGCAGACGAAGAAGTGCTGCACCTTCACACCGGTCGCCCCGCCGTCCTCGCCGATGTGCTCGACGGTGTCGACGAAGCAGGGCACCACATCGGTGATCTTGGCACCGAGCTCCTCATAGACCTCGCGGTGCAGGGCGTCGACGACGGTGGAGTCCGTCGGCTCGACCCCGCCACCGGGCGTGAGCCAGTAGGGATCCATGCCGGGCTTGGTGCGCTTGATCAGGATCAGGTCGTCGCCGTCCAGCAGAACGGCGCGGGCGGTGCGCTTGACCACGGGTCGGACGGTCATGGGAGAAATGTGGCCCGGCTGGTTCCACGTGAAACATTGCGAAACGTCACCGGCCGAGCTCATGGTGTGACGGTCTCGAAAGCCTTGCTCGGGCCCGCTGAAACCCATGCCCGCCGGCTCGCGAAGCCGCTGGTCAGGCCCGGTCCGAAGCCGCTGCTCAGGCCCAGTCCACAGCCGCTCGCAGCAGCCACTCGTGAGCCCGCGCGATATGCGGCATCGCCAGCGTGCCCGTGCGGACCACCAGGAAGTACGTCCGCAGCGGCGGCACCGGCGGATCGTGCAGGGCGACGACCTCGCCGCGCTCCAGCGCGTCCGCGCACAGATAGCGGGGCAGTACTGCCAGCCCCGCCCCAGCGACCGCGCAGGCGAGGACCGCGCGGAGGTCGGGGACGATCACGGTGCCGGGGGCGGCCGGACGGGAGTCGTAGACCGAGGCCCAGTAGCGGGAGACGAACGGGAGGGACTCGTGCACCTCCACGACCGGGACGTCCTCCAGCGCATGCGCCCCCTTGTGACGCAGTTGCCCAGCGCCGATCCGGTCGACCCAGCGAGGGGAGGCGACAAGGACGTGCTCCTCGTCGCAGAGCGCAGTCGCCGTGAGCAGAGCGCCGCGCGGACGGGCCGTACTGATGGCCAGATCGTGATGCCCGGCGGCCAGCCCTTCCAGGGTCTCCTCGGCGTTGCCGAAGGATGCGCGCAGGGCGAAGCCCTGGCCGTCCTCGCCGGTCAGTTCGGTGAGCGCGGGCAGCGCCCGCTCGGCGGTGAACTCGGGAGGGCCGGCGAGGTGCACGGATCGTAAGGAGGACTCGTCGTCGAGTCCCGTCTCGGTGATCTCCACCAGGGCGTCGAGATGCGGTGCGGCCTTGTGAGCGAGTTCGTCGCCGATGGTCGTGGGCGTCACTCCCCGGGCCTGCCGTAGGAACAGGGGGCGACCCAACTGTCGCTCCAGGGTGCGGATCTGCGCGGTCACGGCCGGCTGCGACAGTCCGAGCAGCGCGGCGGCGCGGGTGAAGGAGCCGGCCCGGTGCACGGTCACAAAGGTGCGCAACAAGGCCAGATCCATGCCTTACCCTCCCAGTCCCCGCCCTTCTCCCCACCCCCAGGGCAGGGCCCAACTATAAATAAGTCGATAGGTCGCTGTCGCTACTGTGATTGGACACTGACAGAGAGTCAACTAGCCTTGTTCGCGCGGTTCTTCGCGCGCAGAACCGAGGGCGGTCCGAGCCACGAGGGGGGAGGCTCGGACCGCCCGTTCCACGTATCGGGACACCGACCGACGCGGGGAAGCCCCGGTCACTCGGCCGATTCGTCCAGTGCGCGCAGCACATCCGCCACCAGATCCTGGAGATCCTCGGCACCGACCGACATGCGGATGAAGCCCTCCGGTACGGCATCGCCGCCCCAGCGTCCGCGCCGTTCGGCCGTGGACCTGACGCCGCCGAAACTGGTCGCGTCGTCGACGAGCCGCAGGACGTCCAGGAACCGCTCGGCACGCGCGCGCGTGGGCAGGGTGAAGGACACCACGCACCCGGGGCGCCGCATCTGCTGCGAGGCGATCTTGTACGAGGGGTCGCCCGGGAGCCCCGGATAGCGCACCCCGAGCTCCTCCGGCCAGTCCCGCAGGGCCTCGGCGACCGCGAGGGCATTGGCGTTCTGCCGCTCCACGCGCAGGTGGAGGGTGGCGAGGGAACGGTGCGCGAGCCACGCCTCCATGGGACCCGGGATCGCCCCGGCGATCTTGCGCCAGCGCCGTACGGCGGCCATGGCCTCGGCGTCGCGTCCGGTGACGTATCCCAGCAGTATGTCGCCGTGTCCCGTGAGCTGCTTGGTGCCGCTGGCCACCGAGAAGTCGGCGCCGAGCTCCAGCGGCCGCTGCCCGAGCGGCGTGGCGAGCGTGTTGTCGACGGCGACGAGGGCGCCACGCGCGTGTGCCGCTGCGACGAGCCGTCGGATGTCGCACACGTCGAGGCCGGGGTTGGACGGCGTCTCGATCCACAGCAGTTGCGCGCCGTCCAGGACGCCGAGCTGGGCGTCCCCGCCGGTCGGTGCCGTGCGCACCTCGATGCCGTACGCCTCCAACTGCTCGCGCACCAGGGGCAGCGCCTGATAGCCGTCGGAGGGCAGGACGACCGTGTCCCCGGCCCGCAGTCGGGAGAAGAGCACCGACGAGATGGCGGCCATGCCCGAGGCGAAGACCAGCGTCTCGACGCTGTCCTCCCCAGGCGCCTCCAGCTCGCCGATGGCGCGCTCCAGACGGCTCCAGGTCGGGTTCTCGTCACGTCCGTAGGTGTACGGCCCCGTGGGCTCGCCCGGCAGGTGGTAGTGGGCGGCGAACACCGGGCCCGGCAGGGCTGGCTCGTGCTTGACCGGCTCGGGCAGGCCGGCCCGCACCGCGCGCGTGCCGTCGCCGGAAGGCAGGCCCTCAGGGCCCGGGTCGCTCATGCCGCCTGTCCCTCCACTTGCTCACGGACGGCGGCGAGGAGCCCCGCGCTCGCCGCCTCCACCATCTCCAGGCACTCCTCGAAGCCGTCCCGGCCGCCGTAGTACGGGTCCGGCACATCGGGGTCGTCGCCCGCTGCGGGATCGTAGGAGCGCAGCAGCCGTACCTTCGCCGCGTCCTGCGGCGAGGGAGCGAGGCGGCGCAGGGCCTTGAGGTGGCCGGAGTCGAGGGCGACGACGAGATCGAGGCGGGCGAACCAGGACGGCTGGAACTGCCGGGCCGTGTGGCCGCTGCCGTAGCCGTGCTCCTCGAGCACGGAGACGGTGCGCGGGTCGGCCGGGTCGCCCTCGTGCCAGCCGCCGGTGCCGGCGCTGTCGACCGCGACCAGGCCGTCGAGCCCGGCCTCCTCGACGCGGGCGCGGAAGACGGACTCGGCCATCGGCGAGCGGCAGATGTTGCCGGTGCAGACGAAGCAGACGCGGTAGGTCATCGGAGGCTCAGTCCCCGTCGGGCAGGACGACGTTCAGCGCCCAGGAGACGATCGAGATGATCAGGCCGCCGAGCACGGCCGTCCAGAAGCCCTCGACGTGGAAGCTCAGGTCGAGCTTGTCGGCGAGCCACGAGGTCAGCAGCAGCATCAGCGCGTTGACGATCAGCGTGAACAGGCCGAGCGTCAGGATGAGCAGTGGGAGGCTCAGGAGCTTGACTATCGGCTTGACCAGGAAGTTCACCAGGCCGAAGATCAGTGCGACGAGGAGCAGGGTGCCGATCTTCTTGCCCGTGCTGTCACCGGTCAGAGTGATCTTGTCGAGCAGCCAGACGGCGACCGCCAGGGCACCCGCGTTGGCGATCGTCTTGACTACGAAATTCTTCATGTGTCTGATCGTGGCAGACGAGCTCGGCCATGAGCACTGGGATGAAGGCGGACAACAGCGATGAAGGCATTCCGGCTGGACGAACTGGAGGCGGAGCGCGCCGCCAATGAGGGCGCCTACCTGCAGTTTCTGCGGGAGCAGAACATGTCGGTGGGCCTGTACGCGCTCAACGCCGGTGAGCACGATCCACAGAAGCCGCACAACCAGGACGAGGTCTACTTCGTGGTGAGCGGCCGTGCCCAGATCACCGTCGGCATGGAGACCACGCAGGTGGCGCGCGGCAGTGTGGTGTACGTGCCGGCCGGCGTCGCCCACAAGTTCCACCACATCAGCGAGGACCTGCGGGTGCTCGTGGTGTTCTCTCCGCCCGAGAGCTGACCTTCGGCCTCGGGGTTCCCTAGGGGATCGATCAGGGGAGGACAAGGGCTGCGAGGCCCCCGCGCGGGCACCTGCCGGTTCTAGCATCGAGTGCAGGGAATCAGCAGATTCGCGGACATCAGGACCCGGCACAGGACGGGCGGAGAGGTAGGACGAGGGCGATGCGTGAGATCTTCGCAGGATTGCCGTGGTGGGTGAAGTGGATTGCGGTGCCGGTCATCGCCCTGGTCGTGTTCGGCGGGCTGATAGCCAGCGTCGTCGGGTTCGTGATCGGACTGCTCTTCAAGCTCCTGGTCTTCGTGGCGCTGGTCGGTGGACTGATCTACGTCGTACGGAAGTTCATGTCGAACTCTTCGTCCCGCAGCGACTGGTGAGGTCCGTGGGGACCGGTGGGCGGTAACAGGAATCACCGGTTCCCTCGGGCGAGGGAAGTTTTCCGGACAGGGCGTCTGCGGGCGGTGGCGGACCAATAGAGTCCGGAAATCGACGCGGGGAAGACCCCGCGAGCGGCGTACACCCCCACCCGTGTTCCCCAGCACGGGCTGCCCCCCTCGCTTCGGGAGTGACCCTTGGCCACGGTAGACACCGCACCCTCAGAACCCCACTCACCCCCCGGACGGCCCTGCTCCTCCGTGCCCCAGGTACCGCGGCAGGCCTCCCGGGAACCCTCCGAGCAGTCGAACTCCGCGACACTCATCGGATCCGTCCAGCGCGCGATGCGCCTGCTGGAATGCGTCGCCGGGCACGCATACGGCGCCCCGGCCAAGCAACTGGCCCGCGAGACGGGGCTGGCGCTGCCCACGGCGTACCACCTCCTGCGCACGCTGGTGCACGAGGGCTATCTGCGCCGCGACAAGGGCCTGTTCTTCCTCGGCGAGGCAGCTGTGCGGCTGAGCAGCAGCGGAGCCGAGCAGAAACGTCGCAGCACGGTCGCCGACGCGCTCGCCCGATGCCGTGACGCCATCGGGGTCCCCGTGTACTACGCCCAGTACCGCGACGGCGATATCGAGGTCATGTGCGTCTCCGACACCCCCGGCAATCCGGCGGTCGAGGAATGGGCCGACTTCCGCGAGACCGGCCATGCACACGCCATCGGCCAGTGCCTGCTGTCCCAGTTGGACGAGGACGCCCGGCGCGATCACCTCGAGCGCCATCCCGTGCAGTCCATCACCCCGTACACCGTCCGCGACAGCCGCACGCTGCTCCGCCGTCTGGAACAGATGCGCAGGATGGAGCCGGTGACCGAGCGTCAGGAGTACGCACTGGGCACGGTGTGCGCGGCGATCCCCATCACGGTGGGCACCACGGCCGCGACGATGGCCATTTCCCTGCCCGTCGAACAGGCCGACCGGCTGCTGCCGGCGGCACGGCAGTTGCAGGACGAGATCGGGCGGCTCCTGGGGTCACTGGCGATCTCTATCAGTATCTGAAAACTCACTCCTTGTGATCTCTCGTGTACGTTCAGCAAGATTCCATCAGGCTCGGGGTCCGGTCCCGGCCAGTCGAAGGCAACCGACGGGGTAGGCGATGCGCGAGTCCGTACAGGCAGAGGTCATGATGAGCTTTCTCGTCTCCGAGGAGCTCTCCTTCCGCATCCCGGTGGAGTTGCGTTACGAGACCTGTGATCCCTATGCGGTACGGCTGACCTTCCACCTGCCCGGCGATGCCCCGGTGACCTGGGCCTTCGGCCGGGAGCTGCTGGTCGACGGGGTGGGCAGACCGTGCGGGGAGGGTGATGTACGGGTCTCGCCGGCCGGTTCCGACACGCTGGGTGACGTGCTGATCCGGCTTCAGGTGGGTGCCGACCAGGCGCTGTTCCGCTCCTCTGTGGCGCCGCTGGTGGCCTTCCTGGACCGCACCGACAAGCTGGTGCCGCTCGGGCAGGAGGGCGCGCTCGCCGACTTCGACGCCCACCTGGACGAGGCTCTGGACCGCATCCTGGCGGAGGAGCAGAGCGCCGGCTGAAGCGTTACTCCGGTGCGAGTGGGGGTGGCGTAACGCTTCAGCGGCGCACAAGGGGCGCGTGGGAGCGCTTCCTTCGCGCCGCGTGTGATGCGCGCTCCGCCGGATGGGCGAAGTCGGCCGGACCGGATCGGCGCCCCTTGGCCGGCGGTGCCTCCGCCGTCCACACCTCCGTCGGCATCGCTTCGGCCGCTGTCACCGCTATCCCCTGTCGGCTCCGCGCCACTGCTTCTCCTGGCGATTCCCCGTCACGGTCACGGTCCCTCTGTCGGCTCCGCGCCACGGTTCTCCGGTGTCGCCCCCAGCGTCACCGCGCCCCCAGCGTCACTGCTTTCAGCCGGCGTCACTGCTTTCAGCCGGGCGTCACCGCTTCCGCCGTCGTCCTCGCCCGCCGCGCGCCGCCGGACCCGGCTGGGCGCCCGTCGCACCCGGCTGGGCGCCGGTCGGCACCGCGCCCTTCTCCGGCCGGTCGGCCGAGACCACCAGGGCCGCGAGGGCCGTGGTGACCGGCACGGACGCGACCAGGCCGATGGAGCCCACCAGCGTGCGCACGATCTCCTCAGCGACCAGCTCGCTGTTGGCGACCGTGCCGACGCCGCTCTGCGCGATCGAGAAGAGCAGCAGCAGCGGCAGTGCGGCGCCCGCGTAGGCGAGGACGAGGGTGTTGACGACGGACGCGATGTGGTCGCGGCCGATGCGGATACCCGCCCGGTACAGCCCGCGCCAGCCCATCGTCGGGTTGGCCTCGTGCAGCTCCCAGACCGCGGACGTCTGGGTGACCGTCACATCGTCGAGGACACCCAGCGAACCGATGATGATGCCGGCGAGCAGCAGACCGCTCATGTCGATCGACGGATACAGCCCGTGGATGAGACCGGTGTTGTCGTCGGTGTTGCCGGTGAGCGCGGCCCAGTCGATGAACAGCGAGCCGAGGATGCCGATCAGCAGCAGCGAGATCAGCGTGCCGAGTACCGCGACCGATGTCCGGGCCGAGAGGCCGTGGCACAGATAGAGGGCGATGAGCATGATCGCACTCGCCCCCACCACGGCCACGACCAGCGGGTTCGAGCCCTGCAGGATCGCGGGCAGGATGAAGAAGTTGAGCACCAGGAAGCTGATGGCCAGCGAGATCAGCGCCATGACGCCCCGCAGCCGCCCGACGAGCACGACGGCGAGTGCGAAGATCCCGGCGAGCACCGACAACGGAACACGCCGGTTGACGTCGGTGACCGAGTACTGGAGATCCCTGGGTGCGGAGGGCTCGTAGGCGACCACGACCTCCTGGCCCTCGTGCAACTGCCGTGACTGGTCGGGCTGCACGATCTCCGTGAACGTACGGCCCTTGTCCTTGCCGCTGTCGACGCGGATCGTCGCCTTCTTGCAGGTGCCGTTCTCCTGCTGCACCGCGGAGGACCCCTCGGCGGTGGAGGTGTCGCCGGTCGGCGGCACTCCCGAGGCGTTGACGTCCTTGCAGCTCAGCTCGACCACCTTGGTGACCGTGGCCTGCTGTGTCTGCCGGTCGAAGCCGACCCCGGTGCGCTCGTGCGGCGGGGCACCGCCCGGCCACAGCACCGCGAGCCCCACCACCACCGCCGCGGCGAACGGGATCAGGACCGCCGCGATGACCTTGCGCAGATGCTGGGAGACGGGGGCCGCCGGACCGTGGGCATGGCTGTGCGAGTGCCCGTGCCCAGGCCCTTCACCGGCACCGCCGCCCCGCCACCCGCCGGATCCGGAGCCGCGACCATGACCACCGCCGGAGTCGGACCCGGGCCCATCGCCGGGGCCGGCCCCCTGGCCCGATGAGCCACCCGAGTCGGCACCGCGACCGTGCGGACCACCCGGGCCGGGTCCGTGCTCGTGCCCGCCGCCGACGCCACTCCCGCGCTCCCGCATGCCGCCCGGCCTGGGGTCGGGTTCATGCCAGGCTCCCGCCCCGCCCCGGGGCTGTGGCATGCCACCGGTTCCGGTGCCGTGCTCGCCCCAGCCTCCGGTTTCCGCCGCGAGATCGTCGGGGCCGCTCGTGGCACCACGGCCGTATCCACCGTCGTATCTGCCTCCGGGAGCCCCTGAACCCCGGCCGTCTGCACGGCCGTTGCCACGCGCGGGACCGTTTCCGGGGCCGCTTCCGGAGCCCGAGCCACGGGATGGCTCGGGCGGTGGGTACGGAGGTTCATGCGTCGTGGTCACCGACCGATCATCGCAAGAACGACCGGGGCCCTCTGTTCACCGCGCCCGAATTGACGCTAGCGTGGAGCCACCTTTGTACACGCGGGAGCTCGGAGCACCGGGCTGAGAGGGCGCTGACCTCCGTCCCAGCGATGTTTCACATGAAACATCACCCATCTCGAGTGATGTTTCCCACGAAACGTCGGCAGACGGATACGGCTGCGTCGACCGCCGAACCTGTTACCGGGTAATGCCGGCGTAGGGAGTAGGTCTCATGACCATCAAGGACGCACGCACGCCTGCCTCCAACCAGGACGAACAGCCCATTCAGGGCGAACCGTCCCCGGAGGCCGGGAAGTCCATCGGCTGGCACAAGGCATACGTCGAGGGCTCACGCCCCGATCTGCGAGTGCCGGTCCGCCAGGTGCACCTCACCAACGGGCAGTCGGTCACGCTGTACGACACATCGGGCCCGTACACCGATCCACTCGCCGATACCGACGTCCGCAGGGGGCTGGCCCCGCTGCGGGAGAACTGGATCATCGCCCGCGGCGACACCGAGGAGTACGCGGGCCGTCCCGTCCGTCCCGAGGACGACGGCATCAAGCACACCTCGCCGCGCGGCGGTCTGCGCAACCTCGACGCTGTCTTCCCCGGACGGCCGCGCCAGCCGCGCCGGGGCCGGGACGGCGAGGCGGTCACGCAGCTCGCCTACGCACGTCGCGGCGAGATCACCCCCGAGATGGAGTTCGTGGCCATCCGGGAGAACGTTTCCCCCGAAGTGGTCCGCGAGGAGATCGCCGCGGGCCGGGCGGTGTTGCCCGCCAACGTCAACCACCCGGAGATCGAGCCGATGATCATCGGCAAGCGGTTCCTGGTGAAGGTCAACGCCAACATCGGCAACTCCGCGGTCACCTCCTCCATCGAGGAGGAGGTCGAGAAGATGACCTGGGCGACCCGCTGGGGCGCCGACACGGTCATGGACCTGTCGACCGGCCGCAACATCCACACCACCCGTGAATGGGTGCTGCGCAACTCCCCCGTGCCCATCGGCACGGTGCCGCTCTACCAGGCGCTGGAGAAGGTCGACGGCCGTGCCGAGGAGCTGACCTGGGAGATCTACAAGGACACGGTCATCGAACAGGCCGAGCAGGGCGTGGACTACATGACGGTCCACGCGGGCGTGCGCCTGCCGTACGTACCGCTCACCGCGAACCGCAAGACCGGCATCGTCTCGCGCGGCGGCTCGATCATGGCGGCGTGGTGCCTGGCGCACCACAAGGAGTCGTTCCTGTACGAGAACTTCGAGGAACTCTGCGAGATCCTCGCCGCGTACGACGTCACCTACTCGCTGGGCGACGGCCTCAGGCCCGGCTCGATCGCGGACGCCAACGACGAGGCGCAGTTCGCCGAACTGCGAACTCTCGGGGAACTCAACCAGATCGCGAAGCGTTTCAACGTACAGACCATGATCGAGGGCCCGGGACACGTCCCGATGCACAAGATCAAGGAGAACATCGACCTTCAGCAGGAGATCTGCGATGAAGCTCCGTTCTATACGCTCGGCCCGCTGACCACCGACGTCGCACCGGCGTACGACCACATCACCTCCGGCATCGGTGCCGCGATGATCGCCTGGTGGGGCACGGCGATGCTCTGCTACGTCACCCCCAAGGAGCACCTGGGGCTGCCCAACCGTGACGACGTCAAGACGGGCGTCATCACCTACAAGATCGCTGCTCATGCGGCCGATCTGGCCAAGGGGCACCCCGGAGCGCAGGAGTGGGACGACGCGCTGTCCGACGCCCGCTTCGAGTTCCGGTGGGAGGACCAGTTCAACCTCGCCCTGGACCCGGACACGGCACGGGAGTTCCACGACGAGACCCTCCCGGCGGAGCCCGCCAAGACGGCCCACTTCTGCTCCATGTGCGGGCCGAAGTTCTGCTCGATGAAGATCTCCCAGGACATTCGCCGTCGGCACGGCGACAGCCAGGCGGAGATCGAGGAGGGCATGGCTCAGAAGTCGAAGGAGTTCGCGGCGGCGGGCAACCGGGTGTACCTGCCGATCGCGGACTGACGTCGACGTCCTGACCCAGGGCGCCATGCCCCGCTGCCGGGCGTGCTGTTCGGCTTGCGCCTCCCCGAGGAGATCTCCCCGGGGGCTCCGTCGAGGCGAGGGTCCCCGGTGGGGGGCCTTCGCACGGCGGGGGCGCAAGTCGAGGGGCTACTCCGGCTTGTGGTCCGGCCCTCCGAAGTCCGGGCTCGTGTAGTCCGGGCTGCTGAAGCTCGGACGGGAGCCGGTGGAGGGTGGTCCGTCGTCCGGGCTGCTGAAACCGGGGCGGCCGTAGCCGAGGTTCGGCATCCGGCCCGCCGGTGTCGACGGTGGTGTGCGGTGCAGGACCGCCGCCGTGCCGGGGTCGGCCAGTGCCTCCCGCAGGAAGGGCAGGATGCCGCGCTCCAGCAGGGCTTCGCGCCAGGCTTCCCTGGCCCGGGCCACCTCCTCGCTCAGCTCGCCGTACGGCCCGGAGACGAAGGCCGGCCGGTTGCGCAGAGCGGTGAGCAGCAGACCGACGGCGGCGACCAGGATCGCTGCCGCCGCGACGGCGCCGAACACCCATCCGGTGGTGAGCATCGTCTGGGCGAACGCCGGCTCGGGGTTGAACATCTTCAGGATGTAGCCGACGAGCAGGAAGATCGCCGCGGCGGTGCCGGCGAGGACGGGTGCCAGGACGGCGACCACGGCGACGACACCGGGGCCGGCCGTCTCGGCGACTTCTCCCATGGTGGTGGCGAGCCCCATCCCGCCCGTGCCCGACTCGGTGGAGCCGGAATCGCGGGCGGAAGACGGGGTGGACGGCGCCGGCCGGCGCAGTTCCTCGCGGACCTTCACGTAGTGCTGGTACTCGGTCGCCGCGGCCGCGGTGATGAGTGCGGTGGCGTTCAGCGCCATGGTGCGCAGTTGTTCGGGGTTGAGCCGCTGTCCCACAGCGGCCAGTTCCGGGCGGTGTGGTGCGGAGCGCAGCGCCTCATCGAGGATCCGCTCGTACTCCTGGCGGTCCTCACTGTGCAGGTGCTGCGGAACGCTGTTCATGTGCATCCCCCGATGCTCCGTAGGGCTTGGGGCTCGCATGCCAACGAGCCGTCGGGCAGAAACGGAGGGGAGCCTGCTACGGATAAGCCGATGGTAGAGCGGTGACGGCACACGGTGACAGGGGGTTTGCCAAAATTGGGGCCTGGCCTGCGCCGTCCTCCGTCCCTGCGTGGTGGGGGACGTCTGCCCGGTGAACGTTCAGATATCCAGGGGAAGTTGCTGGACCAGCAGCTTTCCGGCCATGGTCACGCCGCCGTCCATCGCGATGGCGAGGCCCTCGGCGTAGACGTGCGGTCCTTCGACCACGGGGCCGTTGCCGTCCTCGTCGTCCTCGGAGCCGACCTCGCCCAGCAGATACGGAATGGGGCTGTGGCCGTGAACGACGCGGGTGCCGCCGTACGTATCGAGCAGGGAGCGCACATGGTCGGCGCCGCCCTCGTCGCGGAAG
Source organism: Streptomyces sp. UG1 (assembly GCF_049974585.1). NCBI lineage: Bacteria > Bacillati > Actinomycetota > Actinomycetes > Kitasatosporales > Streptomycetaceae > Streptomyces > Streptomyces sp. UG1. Next base: position 109,143 of record NZ_JBNGGG010000006.1, read on the forward strand.
GAGAAGCGCTTGGTGAACTTGCGGAACAGGTCCCAGACCTCGTCGGCGTCGTTGCGTGTGAGCGTCTCGCGGACGGTGTCGTTGACCGCTTCGATCGAGTCGCCGTAGTCGAGATAGGCGGTGGTGTCCGAGTGCACGAGCAGATGGCCGTCGACCGCTTCCATGGCGTCCAGCCGGGACATCCACTGCAGATGGTGGTCCTGGAGGCGGTCCATGTCGGTCTTCTGGCCGCCGTTGAGCAGCCAGGCCGCCTGGAAGGTGGCGGTGCCCGCGCCGGAGTTGACGGGGGTGTCGCCGAAGCGCTTGGCACCGATCAGCAGCAGCTCGTGATTGCCCATCAGGGCCTTGCAGTAGCCGCCGGCCGCGGCGGCCTCGGCGGACAGCCGCATCACCAGGTCGATGACGCCGATGCCGTCCGGGCCGCGGTCGGTGAAGTCGCCGAGGAACCACAGCCGGGCGGTGCCCGCGGACCAGTTCCCCGCCGAGTCGATGAGGCCCTTCTCCTTCAGGGCGGCCACCAGCTCGTCGAGATAGCCGTGCACATCACCGACGACGAACAGCGGGCCGGGACCGGCCGTGGACTGCGGGGTCGGCAGGGCGGCGGGGTCGACGGCGACCTGCACCGTGTCACCGCGGTTGATCACCGGGAGGTCGCGCTCGGTGGGCGTGTACCCCTCGGGGTAGGTCTCGTCGAGGGGCGGGGCGACCTCGCCCGGGTGCGTGCTGTGGGCGTACGGACCGGCCTCGTGGACGTACGCGGGCACCCGGAAGTCGCGCAACGTCGCCGTGCGCTCCACCTCGGGTCCCTGACCGGCCCCCTGAGTCATCAGACCCCTCCACCATCGCGCCGCATCTGCACCGCATCGGACTGCCTGGTCGCAGCGGCCCGCGGGTGTCGTGGGCCCATCATAGGAATGCCGATCGCGCCATGTGATGACCCAGGGGTGGTGAATCGGAGCAGGACTCCTGTTCAACGCGGCTTTCGCCCCGATTGGGCAGGGCTTCGACCACGCGCCGAGCGCGCTCGGCGCGTTCCCCCGGCCATGCTGTGCCGTGTCCCGGCGTGCTCCTAGCGGTCCTCGGGGGACCGGGGCGGGCTGACCGTGGTACGCGGCGGACGTCGCTGGGACGAGGTACGCACGATCAGTTCGGTCGGTATCACCTGCTCGACCGTCTGCTCCGACTCCAGCCCTTCGATGGCGTCGATGAGGAGCTGGACCACCGCCGTGCCGATGCGGCGCGGCTTCAGGGAGAGCGTGGTGATGGGCGGCTCGGTGTTGGCGTACACCGTGGACTCGCTGCAGCACACCAGAAGCAGGTCGTCCGGTACGCGCAGACCGTAGCGGCGGGCGGCGGCGAGCAGGTCGGTGCCGTTCGGGTCGAACAGCCCGTAGACCGCGTCGGGCCGGTCGGGGCGGGCGAGCAGCCGGTCGGCGGCCACGGCGCCCGCGCATGGGTCGTGCGCCGGGTAGGCCTCGTACACCGGGTCCTGGCCGACGCGCTCGCACCAGCGCAGGTACGCGGTGGTCGACAGATGGGTGTACGTGTCCGTCGTGGTGCCCGTGAGCAGGCCGATCCGGCGGGCGCCCGCGTCGGCGAGGTGGTCGAGGATGCCGAGTACGGCGGCCTCGTGGTCGTTGTCGACCCAGGCGGTGACCGGGAGCGAGCCGGCGGGGCGGCCGTCGGAGACGACCGGGAGGCCCTGTCTGACCAGTTCGCTGACGACCGGGTCCTGGTCGGACGGGTCGATGACGACGGTGCCGTCGAGGGCGACGTTGGACCAGACGTCGTGGCGCGAGGTCGCGGGGAGGATCACGAGGGCGTAGCCGCGGGCGAGCGCGGCCGAGGTGGCGGCGCGGGCCATCTCGGCGAAGTACGCGAACTCGGTGAAGGTGAAAGGTTCATCCCCATAGGTCGTCACGGTCAGGCCGATGAGTCCCGACTTGCCGGTACGGAGTGTTCTGGCGGCGGCCGAGGGCCGGTAGCCCAGCCGGTCGGCCACCTCGCGGACATGGCGTCGGGTGGCGTCGGGGAGCCGGCCCTTGCCGTTGAGGGCGTCGGAGACGGTCGTGATGGAGACCCCGGCGGCGGCCGCCACGTCTCTGATGCCCGCCCGACCGGGCCGACTTCCTCGACGTGAGGTTTCCGCGCGGCTCACCTGGTGCTTCCCTGCTGCTGTCATGGCGAGCCGATAGTAGGGCTCATGCGGTGGGGTAGTGCGGACGCATATGCAATCGTTGACAGGCACGTTTCTGCAAGGTCATCCGCCGTCAAATCCCTTTGAAAGCAAGGGAGTTGAACGATCCAATGGCAAGACGTGACTTGTCGGCGCGCATGGGCCTGCCAAGTGTCCGATGTTTCGAAGAGGTCTCAACTCACCTTCACGGGGGATGCGCGCTACGGCGTGAGCCACCGGCGCGTAGATATATGTATGGCGCGCCCCCCGATTCGTACGCCTTCGTACGACGATGCCCGTGATGCAGGTGTGACAGGTGAGGTCAGCAGGGGGTTCCGCCGCGGTTGCGTGGATCGGCCCTTCCTCACCTGTACGCATTGGCGCGGAATCCTCATAAGGTGAGAAGTATTGGAGCCGGCGGTGGTGATGGGCCGCCGGTGGTCGCGAGGAGGACTGCGGTGAGCGAGACGAGCCCCAAGCTGCGCGCCGAGCTGGAGGGTATCCCCACCTACAAGCCGGGCAAGCCTGCCGCGGCCGGTGGCCCGGTGGCCTACAAGCTGTCCTCCAACGAGAACCCCTATCCGCCGCTGCCCGGCGTGATGGAGACCGTGACGGCCGCCGCCTCGTCCTTCAACCGCTACCCGGACATGATGTGCACGGCTCTGATGAACGAGCTGTCCGAGCGCTTCGGCGTCCCGCTCTCCCATCTGGCCACCGGCACCGGCTCGGTCGGCGTCGCCCAGCAGCTCCTGCAGTCCACCGCCGGACCCGGCGACGAGGTCATCTACGCGTGGCGGTCCTTCGAGGCGTACCCGATCATCACGCAGATCAGCGGTGCCACATCCGTCAAGGTGCCGCTGACTGAGGGCGAGGTGCACGACCTGGACGCGATGGCCGCCGCCATCACCGACCGCACCAGGTTGATTTTCGTCTGCAATCCCAATAACCCGACGGGCACGGTCGTGAAGCGGGCCGAGCTGGAGCGGTTCCTCGACCGGGTGCCCGGTGACGTCCTGGTGGTGCTGGACGAGGCGTACCGCGAGTTCATCCGCGACCCCGAGGTGCCGGACGGGGTGGAGATCTACCGCGAGCGGCCGAACGTCTGTGTCCTGCGGACGTTCTCCAAGGCTTACGGTCTCGCCGGCCTCCGGGTCGGCTTCGCGGTCGCCCAGGAGCCGGTCGCGGCGGCCCTGCGCAAGACGGCGGTGCCTTTCGGGGTGAGCCAGCTCGCGCAGGACGCGGCCATCGCCTCGCTGCGTGCCGAGGACGAACTGCTCGGCCGGGTCGGGTCATTGGTGTGCGAGCGCAACCGCGTGGTCGACGGGCTGCGCGCTCAGGGCTGGACAGCGCCCGAGACCCAGGCCAACTTCGTGTGGCTGCGGCTGGGGGAGCGCACGGTCGCCTTCGCTCAGGCCTGTGAGCAGGCGGGAGTGGTGATCCGGCCGTTCCCGGGCGAGGGTGTGCGGGTGACGGTCGGGGAGGCCGAGGCGAACGACATCTTCCTGAAGGTGGCGGAAGGGTTCCGTAAGGAGCTCTAGGCGTCCGCCGGTTAAGCCAGTTCCACGCGCACGGGGTCGCCGTCGCGCACCGTTGCCAGCAGTCGGGGGTCGTCGTCGAGACGGCCCAGGATGTTGCACGGGCTCGCGAGGCGGCACTCGTCGCCTTGCGAGATCGGCGTGGGGCCGTAGGGGAGGGCGAGTGCGTCGCCGTCGGTCCAGAAGGCGACCGTGCCAGGCTCGACGACCTGTCGTGCGTCCGTTTCACGTGAAACGGACACTCCTGTGTCGAAGTACACCTCCTCGCCCCAGGTGTGGGCGGTGGAGGCCATCGGCAGGGCCTTGGCGAGAGCCTGTGCGGTCGGAGTGTCGTCCAGGCGTGCGGTGAGGTGCCCCGCAGGCCATGAGATCCGTATCTGCATGGCGCGAATTCAACAAGATGTTGAAGCGCTTGGAAAGTCCTGCGGCGCCATGGGTCGCGTGGCCCCTCCCTGGTGGTCCAGCTGGTCGGCGTTGGGGACCCCCCGCCTATCGGGCCTCGAGCGGCCATGGGTCATAATGCTTGTGAATGTGAACGCGTTCACAAGCATGTCCCCACGGCGACGCAAGGAGATGTTGCGACGTGGACCTGGCTCTGGCGCCGGAGACCCTGGCGCGATGGCAGTTCGGTATCACCACCGTCTACCACTTCCTGTTCGTTCCCCTGACGATCTCACTGGCCGCCCTCACGGCCGGGCTGCAGACCGCCTGGGTGCGCACGGAAAAGGAGAAGTACCTCAGAGCGACGAAGTTCTGGGGGAAGCTCTTCCTGATCAACATCGCGATGGGTGTCGTCACCGGCATCGTGCAGGAGTTCCAGTTCGGCATGAACTGGTCCGACTACTCCCGCTTCGTCGGTGACATCTTCGGCGCTCCGCTCGCCTTCGAGGCGCTGATCGCCTTCTTCTTCGAGTCCACCTTCATCGGACTGTGGATCTTCGGCTGGGACAAGCTGCCGAAGAAGATCCACCTGGCCTGTATGTGGATGGTCTCCATCGGCACGATCCTGTCGGCGTACTTCATCCTGGCGGCCAACTCGTGGATGCAGCACCCGGTCGGCTACAAGATCAACGAGGCGAAGGGACGGGCCGAGCTCACCGACTTCTGGCTCGTGCTCACCCAGAACACCGCCCTCGCCCAGGCCTTCCACACCCTGTCCGCGGCCTTCCTCACCGGCGGCGCGTTCATGGTCGGCATCTCCGCCTTCCACCTGCTGCGCAAGAAGCACATCCGTGAGATGAAGACCTCGCTCCGGCTCGGCCTGATCACGGTCGTCATAGGCGGCATGCTCACCGCGGTCAGCGGCGACGTCCTCGGCAAGATCATGTACGAGCAGCAGCCGATGAAGATGGCCGCGGCCGAAGCGCTGTGGGACGGCGAGGAGCCGGCACCCTTCTCGATCTTCGCCGTCGGCGATGTCGACAAGGGCCACAACGAGGTCGCGATAGAGATTCCGGGCCTGCTGTCCTTCCTGGCCAAGGACGACTTCAGCTCGTACGTCCCCGGTATCAACGACGTCAACAAGGCCGAGCAGGAGCAGTACGGTCCCGGTGACTACCGGCCCAATATCCCCGTCGCCTACTGGGGCTTCCGCTGGATGATCGGCTTCGGCATGGCGTCGCTCGCCATCGGCCTGGCCGGACTCTGGCTGACCCGCAAGAAGTTCATGCTGCCGCAGCACCTGAGGGTCGGTGACGACGAGGTGCCGCATCTGGTGCTGCTCCCGAAGAAGGCACTCAGCCCGAAGCTGACCACGTGGTACTGGCGCATCGCGATCTGGACCCTGGCCTTCCCGCTGATCGCCAACTCCTGGGGCTGGATCTTCACCGAGATGGGCCGTCAGCCCTGGGTGGTCTACGGCGTCCTGCGGACCCGTGACGCGGTCTCCCCCGGCGTCTCCCAGGGCGAGGTCCTCACCTCGATGATCGTCTTCACCGCGCTGTACGCCATCCTCGCCGTCGTCGAGGTCAAGCTCCTCGCGAAGTACGTCAAGGCCGGCCCGCCCGAGCTGACGGAGGCCGACCTGAATCCGCCCACGAAGATCGGCGGCGACTCCCGTGACGCCGACAAGCCGATGGCCTTCTCGTACTAGGCCGAGGGAGCTGCACAGTCATGGAACTGCACGACGTCTGGTTCGTCCTGATCGCCGTCCTGTGGATCGGCTACTTCTTCCTGGAGGGCTTCGACTTCGGGGTCGGCGTCCTCACCAAGTTGCTCGCCCGCGACCGACCCGAGCGGCGGGTGCTGATCAACACGATCGGCCCCGTCTGGGACGGCAACGAGGTCTGGCTGCTCACGGCGGGCGGCGCCACTTTCGCCGCCTTCCCCGAGTGGTACGCCACGCTCTTCTCCGGCTTCTATCTGCCCCTGCTGCTCATCCTGGTCTGCCTGATCGTCCGGGGCGTGGCCTTCGAGTACCGGGCGAAGCGGCCCGAGGTGAACTGGCAGCGCAACTGGGAGCACGCGATCTTCTGGTGCTCGCTGATCCCGGCGTTCCTGTGGGGTGTGGCCTTCGGCAACATCGTGCGGGGCGTGAAGCTCGACCAGAGCCATGAGTATGTGGGCAGCGTCCTGGACCTGCTCAACCCGTATGCGCTGCTCGGCGGTCTGGTGACGCTGACGCTGTTCACCTTCCACGGTGCGGTGTTCACCGCGCTCAAGACTGTCGGGGAGATCCGGGAGCGGGCACGGAGGCTGGCGCTGTGGGTCGGCCTCGCCACGGCCGCGCTGGCACTGATCTTCCTGCTCTGGACGCAGGTCGAGAACGGTGACGGGCAGAGCTTTGTCGCGATGATCGTGGCCGTCGCGGCGCTGGTCGCGGCGCTCGCGGCGAACCAGGCCGGGCGCGAGGGATGGTCGTTCGCCCTGTCCGGCGTCACGATCGTGGCCGCCGTGGCGATGCTCTTCCTGACGCTCTTCCCGAACGTCATGCCGTCCTCACTCAATGACGAGTGGAGCCTCACGGTGACCAACGCCTCGTCGAGCCCCTACACCCTGAAGATCATGACCTGGTGTGCGGTCATCGCCACTCCGATCGTCATGCTCTACCAGGGCTGGACCTACTGGGTCTTCCGCAAGCGGATCGGCACGCAGCACATCGCCGAAACCGTGCACTGAGGTGTGTTTCACGTGAAACCAATCGATCCGCGCCTCCTCCGATACGCCCGCGCCACTCGCCTCTTCCTGATCGCGGTCGTCGGCCTGGGCGCCGTCGGCGCGGTACTGGTCATCGCCCAGGCGATGCTCATCGCCGAGGCAGTGGTGGGTGCGTTCCAGCACGGCATGTCCGCTGCTGAACTGCGCACTCCCCTGCTGCTGTTGGTGGCTGTCGCCATCGGCCGCGCGGTGGTCGCCTGGCTGACCGAACTCGCCGCTCACCGTGCGAGCGCGGCGGTGAAGTCGGAGCTGCGGGGGCGGCTGCTGGAGCGGGCGGCCGAGCTGGGGCCCGGATGGCTGAGCGGACAGCGGACCGGATCGCTGGTCGCCCTCGCCACGCGCGGGGTCGATGCCCTCGACGACTACTTCTCGCGCTATCTGCCGCAGTTGGGGCTGGCGGTGGTCGTGCCGGTGGCGGTGCTGGCGCGGATCGTGACCGAGGACTGGGTGTCGGCGGCCATCATCGTCGGCACCCTGCCGCTCATTCCGATCTTCATGATGCTGATCGGCTGGGCCACGCAGTCCCGGATGGACCGTCAGTGGCGACTGCTCTCCCGGCTGTCCGGGCACTTCCTGGATGTCGTGGCCGGCCTGCCGACCCTGAAGGTGTTCGGCCGGGCCAAGGCACAGGCCGAGTCGATCCGGCGTATCACCGGCGAGTACCGCCGGGCCACGATGCGGACCCTGCGGATCGCCTTCATCTCCTCCTTCGCCCTGGAACTGCTCTCGACGCTCTCGGTGGCCCTGGTCGCCGTGACGATCGGCATGCGTCTCGTCCACGGCGAGATGCATCTCTACGACGGCCTGGTCGTCCTGGTGCTGGCGCCCGAGGCCTATCTGCCGCTGCGTCAGGTGGGCGCGCAGTACCACGCGGCGGCCGAGGGACTGTCCGCGGCCGAAGAGATCTTCGAGGTGCTGGAGACGCCGGCGCCGGCGTCGGGGAGCGCGACTGTGCCGACGGGAGCGGTGACGTTCGACGGCGTCTCGGTCCGCTACCCCGGCCGCTGCGCCGACGCGGTGTCGGGAGCGTCCTTCACCGTCGAACCCGGGGAGACGGTCGCGCTCGTCGGGCCGAGCGGCGCGGGCAAGTCCACACTGCTGAACGTGCTGTTGGGGTTTGTGCGGCCGACGGACGGGCGGGTGCTGGTCGGGGGAGCCGACCTCGCCGAGCTCGACCTTCAGGAGTGGCGCTCGCGGATCGCCTGGGTGCCGCAGCGGCCCCACCTGTACGCCGGGACGATCGCCGAGAACGTACGGCTGGCACGCCCCGACGCGGACGACGACGCCGTACGGCGGGCACTGACGGACGCCGGGGCGCTGGAGTTCGTGGACGCGCTGCCCGAGGGCGTCGACACCGGGCTGGGTGAGGACGGGTCCGGGCTGTCCGCGGGGCAGCGGCAGCGGCTGGCGCTGGCCCGGGCGTTCCTCGCGGACCGGCCCGTGCTGCTGCTCGACGAGCCGACGGCCGCGCTCGACGGGGCCACCGAGGCGGAGGTCGTCGACGCCGTGCGCAGGCTCGCCGTGGGGCGGACGGTGCTGCTGGTGGTGCACCGGCCGGCGCTGCTGGGCGTCGCGGACCGGGTGGTGCGGCTGGCTGAGGCCGAGACGCCCGAGGCCCTGCCCAAGGCGGCCGCCGACCGTCCCGTCCAGAGGGAAGAGCACGGGCGCGCGGCTTCGGAGGACGCCGTGGCCGCGCCTGTCGCGGCCGCGGACGGACGTGGTGTCCTCGCCCGCGTCCGCGCCATGTCAGGTCCCCGGCGTGGCCGTCTCGCCCTCGCGCTGCTGCTGGGGAGCCTCGCGCTCGGCAGCGCCGTCGGGCTCATGGCCACCTCCGGGTGGCTCATCTCGCGGGCCTCGCAGCAGCCGCCCGTGCTCTATCTGATGGTGGCCGTGACGGCGACGCGGGCCTTCGGCATCGGGCGGGCCGTGTTCCGGTACGCCGAGCGGCTGGTGTCGCACGACGCGGTGCTGCGGATGCTGGCCGATACCCGGGTCGCCGTCTACCGGCGGCTGGAGCGACTGGCGCCCGCCGGGCTGCGCCGCACCCGCCGGGGCGACCTGCTGTCGAGGCTCGTCGCCGATGTGGACGCGCTGCAGGACTACTGGCTGCGGTGGCTGTTGCCCACGGCCGCCGCGGCTGTCGTGTCCGCGGGCGCCGTCGGCTTCACCGCCTGGCTGCTGCCCGAGGCCGGCGCCGTGCTCGCGGCCGGGCTGCTGGCGGCCGGGGCCGCAGTCCCGCTCATCACGGCCGCTGTCGCCCGCCGCGCCGAGCACAAGCTGGCCCCCGCCCGAGGAGCCCTCGCGACCCGCGTGACGGATCTGCTCACCGGCACCGCGGAGCTGACCGTCGCCGGCGCACTGCCCAGCCGCGCGGCCGAGGCGCGCCGCGCCGACGGGGCGCTCACCCGGATCGCTTCACGGGCCGCCGCCGCGACCGCGCTCGGCGACGGGCTCACCGCGCTGATCTCCGGGCTCACCGTCGCCGCCACCGCCCTCGTCGGCGCCCAGGCGGTCGCCGACGGGCGGCTGAGCGGCGTGACGATGGCCGTCGTCGTCCTCACCCCGCTGGCCGCCTTCGAGGCCGTCCTGGGGCTGCCGCTCGCCGTGCAGTACCGGCAACGGGTGGGCAGGAGCGCCGAGCGTGTGTACGAGGTGCTGGACGCGCCCGAACCCGTACGGGAGCCGGAGCGCCCCCGGCAGGCGCCCGCGTCGCCCTTCCCGGTCGCCGTCCGAGGGCTGACCGCCCGTCACGCGGGCCAGGACCGGGACGCGCTCGCCGGTCTCGACCTGACCCTGGAACAGGGCCGCCGGATCGCCGTGGTCGGGCTGTCCGGGTCCGGCAAGACGACGCTGGCGCAGGTGCTGCTGCGCTTCCTGGACGCGGACGCGGGCTCGTACACGCTGGGCGGCGTCGACGCGTACGCGCTGGACGGCGACGATGTGCGGCGGCTCGTCGGGCTGTGCGCGCAGGACGCGCACCTCTTCGACAGCTCCGTGCGCGAGAACCTGCTCCTCGCCAGGAAGGACGCCACCGAGGCCGAACTGCGCGACGCCCTCGAGCGCGCCCGGCTGCTGGACTGGGCCGACGGTCTGCCCGACGGGCTGGACACGCTCGTGGGCGAGCACGGGGCGCGGCTGTCGGGCGGGCAGCGGCAGCGGCTGGCGCTCGCGCGCGCGTTGCTGGCCGACTTCCCCGTCCTCGTCCTCGACGAGCCCGCCGAGCATCTCGACCTGCCCACCGCCGACGCCCTCACCGCCGACCTGCTGGCCGCCACCGAGGGCCGTACGACCCTGCTCATCACCCACCGCCTGGCCGGGCTGGAGGCGGTGGACGAGGTGGTCGTCCTGGCTCAGGGGCGGGTGGCGCAGCGCGGGACGTTCGCGGAGCTGGCCGCCGTGGACGGGCCGTTGCGGGGGATGGTGGAGCGTGAGGAGGCGGCGGACCTGCTCGTGGGGGCGCCGTAGCTCCCGTGTCACGCACGGACCGGAGCCGGTGCGTCACCTGCCGCTGCTCGCGTCAACAGCGGTACTGACCCGTCCGCAGCAACACGTCCCCCAGGCGCACGACCTGAACGGGCTCCCTGCCCCACCGCACGCCAGGATCGCTGGCATGCGTTCACATTGCCGTCGGTTCCTGGTCGTTCCGGCACTGCTGTGTGCGCTCACCCTGCTCATGGCCCGGCCCGCCGGTGCCGTCGGCGACGGAGAGGACATCGGAATCGGAGACGACCTGGGGCTGAGCGGACAGGTCGTGCGGCTCTACGAGGAAGCGGCCCGGGCGACGGAGCGGTATGAGACGGGGCGGCAGGAGGCCGAGGGGCAGCGCGCGCAGGCCCAGCGGATCGAGGCGCTGCTCGACCGTGAGCGGCGGGAGATCGGCGCGCTGCGCGAGGATCTGGGCCGGATCGCACGGGCCCAGTACCGCACCAGCGGCGGGATGCCGCTCACCGCGCAGCTCATCCTCGCGTCGAGCCCGGAGCAGTTGATGCGTGGTCAGCGTGTGTTCTCGCAGACGAACATGGCGGTCGGCAACGCCATCGAGAAGAGCCGTCGCGCGGAGGCCCAGCTCGTCAAGGACGAGGCCAAGGCCGCGGCTGCCTGGCGGGCGCTGGAGAAGCGCAATGCCGAGCTCGCCGAGCTGAAGAGGAGCATCGAGCAGAAGCTCGAAGCGGCGCGGTGGCAGTTGCAGGGGCAGGCCGACGCCTCAGTGGCCGCCGGCTCCTGCCCGGGCGCCGTCCGGATCGACCGGAAACAGAAGGAGTTCACCAGCGCCTGGGTCGCGCCGCTGAAGTCCTACGAGCTGTCCGCCGCGTTCGGCAGCGGCGGCCTTCGCTGGGCGAACCGGCACACCGGACAGGACTTCGCGGTGCCGATCGGCACGCCGGTGCGGGCGGTCGGCGACGGACGCGTGGTCAAGGTGTCGTGCGCAGGCGCCTTCGGCATGGAGGTCGTCGTCGGGCACACGGACGGCTACTACACGCAGTACGCCCACCTCGCCTCCGTCGCCGTCGACCAGGGCGAGCGCGTCGACACCGGGCAGTGGATCGGCCAGTCCGGCACGACCGGCAACTCCACCGGCCCGCATCTGCACTTCGAGGCGCGGATCACCCCCGAAATGGGCTCGGCGGTGGATCCGGTGCCGTGGCTGACGGAGCGGGGCGTGCACCTCGGGTAGCCCCGGGCGGACGACGAGAATGTGACGACCGGGCCTAGCGCCGTTCCGCCACGATCTGCTCGATCACGACCGCGACCCCGTCCTCGTTGTTGGCGACCGTGCGGCCCGACGCGGCGGCGATCACATCCGGGTGCGCGTTGCCCATCGCGTACGACCGGCCCGCCCACGTCAGCATCTCGACGTCGTTGGGCATGTCCCCGAAAGCCACGACCTCCTCGTGCGAGATACCGCGCTCGGCACAGCACAGGGCGAGCGTGCTGGCCTTGGAGACGCCGGGGCCGCTGATCTCCAGCAGGGCGCTGGGGCTGGAGCGGGTGACGTTGGCGCGGTCGCCGATGGCGAGGCGGGCCGTGGTCAGAAAGACGTCCGGATCGATCTCCGGGTGATAGGCGAGGATCTTGAGCACCGGCTCGTCGGCGCCGGGCGCGTCCGGCGCCAGGAGGTTCTCGGCCGGCGCGAGCTCGTCCGGTATCTCCATGTGCAGCTTGGGATAGTCCGGCTCCTGGTAGAAGCCGTACGTCTGCTCCACCGCGTACACCGTGCCCGGCGCCGCCTCACGCAGCAGCCGCACAGTGTCCAGCGCGTTCTCCCGCGCCAGCTCCCGCACCTTCACGAACCGGTGGGCGCCGGCGCCACCGTGCAGGTCGACGACCGCGGCGCCGTTGCCGCAGATCGCGAGGCCGTGACCGTGGACGTGGTCGCTGACGACATCCATCCAGCGCGCCGGGCGGCCGGTGACGAAGAACACCTCGATGCCCGCCTCCTCGGCGGCCGCCAGCGCGGCCACCGTGCGTGGGGAGACGGACTTGTCGTCCCGCAGCAGGGTGCCGTCCAGGTCGGTGGCGATGAGCCGGGGGCGCACTGCGGCGGCCGGGTTGCGGGGCTGTCGGGTCGCTGAGGTCACCGGGTCATTCTCCCGCATATGCCCGCACGACCGTGCGGCAGTCCGCACATCTGAGGCGGCACCTGGGGAGACACCTCCCCGAGATCACCGCCGACAGCCCCCTGACCAGCACGGTCGATCCTCCCGGCGCACCGAGCTGTCCACCTCAGCCGAGCTGTGCCGCCGCCTCCATGGCGATCTGCTCGAAGACCTTCTCGTCGGCCGCGAAGTCCGAGTCGGGGATCGGCCAGTGGACCACGATCTCGGTGAATCCGAGCTCCTGGTAGCGCCCCGCGAAGTCCACGAACGCATCGAGGGACTCCAGCGGACGGCCGCGGTCCGGAGTGAATCCAGTGAGCAGAACCTTGTCGAGCCCGGCCGTGTCGCGGCCGAGCGCCGCACATGCGTCGGCCAGCTTCTCGGCCTGTCCGCGAATGGCTTGAATCGACTGCTCGGGGGTACCGCTCTCGTTCACCTTCTTGTCCCCCGTGGTCACCCAGGCCTGCCCGTACTGCGCCGCCAGCCGCAGCCCGCGCGGACCGGTCGCGGCGACCGTGAAGGGCAGCCGGGGACGCTGCACACAACCCGGAATGTTGCGGGCCTCGTGCGCCGAGTAGAAGTCGCCCTCGTACGACACCGAGTCCTCGCTCAGTAGCCGGTCCAGCAGCGTGACGAACTCGCCGAACCGGTCGGCACGCTCTCGCGGGGTCCACGGCTCATGGCCGAGTGCGGTGGCGTCGAAGCCGGTGCCGCCGGCGCCGATACCGAGCGTGACGCGCCCGCCCGAGATGTCGTCGAGGGAGACCAGTTCCTTGGCGAGGGTCACCGGGTGCCGGAAGTTCGGCGAGGTCACCAGGGTGCCCAGCCGCAGTTGGTCGGTGACGGCCGCTGCTGCGGTCAGCGTCGGCACGGCACCGAACCACGGGTCGTCCCGGAAGCTGCGCCAGGACAGGTGGTCGTAGGTGTATGCGGTGTGGAACCCGAGCTGCTCCGCGTGCTGCCATGCCTTGCGACCCCCCTCGGACCAGCGGCGGTACGGAAGGATCACGGTGCTCAGGCGCAAACTCATGCGTCGAGCCTATGCGGCCGAATGGGTTTCACGTGAAACAGTCACCGCACACGGCTGCTCAGCCAGGGACTGAGGCTGAGCATCGGCATGAACTCCCGGTGGGTGCGGTCGCCGGGCAGCGGCACGATCAGGAAGTAGCCCGGTGGGAAGCGGCGCGCCTTGACGTAGGCGAGGCCGTCGAAGACGGAGCGCAGGAAGGCGGGTACGTCGTCCCGCCGGACATCGGGGCACTCCACGCCCTCGACGGTGATCAGCGCGTCGTCCTCCGGGTAGATCCGCACACTCACCCTGGGCGAACCGCCCAGCTCGACGTATGCCTCATGGGGCAGCGAGCCGTCCGGGTCCGTGGTGACGCCGACGCCCGCGGCGCTGCGGCGGGAGGTCTGGTCGGCGCCGATGTCATGGCTCACCTCGATCTCGCGGCCGTACTCGGCGGCGAGGGCGCGGAGAGCGGTGACGGCGGCTTCGGTGGTGGGGAACTGGTTCCCACGGAATCGATCCCTACGGAATTGGTCCATACCACCGATCATGCCGTAAGCAGCCCCTCCCAGAGCAAGAAAGGCTCGCCTCCCGGGCGTGCGATCAGTGCGAGTCGGGAAAGCGCAGGTACTGCGGCACCGCCGTCGTCAGCCACACGCCGTTCGCGCTGATGTGGAAGACATGGCCGTCGCGGTGCATGGCTCCGGCGCTGCGAATCGCGTCCAGATTGCGGGCGACGGTGCCGTGGTAGAGGTACGGCGGCGGCGTCGCGGGGGGCAGTCCGAGGTCGACGTCGATGCTGTGACCCTGGCTGGCGCGGATCCGGGTGCCCTCGATCGCGAAGCGCTTCTTGTCGTTGGCGGCGACCACATGGTCCAGCTCGTCCCGGGTGAACCGGAATCCGTGCGCGGCCGCGGCGGCGATCAGCGTGTCGATCTCGACCCAGCCGCCCTCGTCGAGCGTCAGCCCGATGCTCCCCCACTGCCTTAAGGGCGTGGGAGGTGCCCCCATGGGTTGGTGGCGCAGGTGCTTCGAGAGGTACTTCGACACCTTCACGGTGCGTCTTTCGTCCATGCCGCCAGACTGCCGGGAGCGACCAGAATCACGCGAACGATTTCGGTCCCGATGTTTGATCCACAACCAAGTGCGGTTATCCACAGGGGAATTGGCGATTCTGTGGACAACGAGCCGTGCTCTCAAGGGGTTTCGTCAAGACCAGGTAATGGGCCGTGATTTGCGGCAAGCCGGTCCAAGGACCGGGTTCGCACTTCCCGTTCGGCGGCAAACGTGATGAACTCCGCGGCCTGCTCCGGACCAACCAAGGCCTCGACGGCGCGCATTGTCTCCATAGGGATCGGCACATTTCGAGAGCTTTTGCGAGAATCCGGCTCCTCGGCCGCGCCCAGGTGTTGACGCAGCTGCCGCACCGCCAACAGGCGCATCGCGCGGGCGAGTTCCGCGTCCATCGTGTGCTGGGCGAGCGGGCGCAGCCGTCGTACGAGAGAGGCCGCTTCGGCCGCCTCCGCGTCCGTCGGGCGGTGTGGTCCGTCGAGGTAGCGAGCGAAGACGTGCTCGGTGGTGAACTCCAGGAAACGGGCGGCGATGTGCTCGACCTGTCCCCTCAACTCCCTCAAGTGGCCCGAGATCGCGGACAGCGGCACCCCTGCCGCGTGCAACTCCACTGCCACGGCCAGCTCTTGAGGGCTCGGCACGACGAAGGTGTCCGCGTCGCCGGGGACCGGCTCCAGCACGCCGAGCTCCACGGCCTCCGCCACGGCCGCGTCGTCCGGAGCACCGCCGAAGCGCTCGTTCAGCTCGGCGCGTGAGATCCGTACCGCCTCCTCGTCGGTCCACGGCCCGTCGACCTCGGCGGCCAGGCCGAGTATCCCGCCCAGGCCGCGACCGGCGTCCCAGGCCTCCAGGAGTTCCTTGATGGAGGCCAGGGTGTAGCCGCGGTCGAGCAGGTCGGCGATCTGGCGCAGGCGGACGAGATGGGCGTCCGAGTAGACGTTGGCGCGGCCACGGCGCTCGGGGCGGGGGAGCAGGCCCCGGTCCTGGTAGGCGCGGATGGTGCGGACCGTGGCACCGCTGCGGTGCGCGAGGTCCTCGATCCGGTACGCGGACGGGGCCGGCGGCCCGTCGGCCGAACTCAAAGCCGTGGCTCCAACCGCGCGATCCTGCGCAGCGCCCGCGGCGCGAACCGCGACATCAGATACGACCCGTGCGCCTCCGGAGTCACCGGAACAACGGCCTCACCGCGCACCACCGCCCGCAGGATCGCGTCGGCGACCTTCTCCGGCGGATAGTTGCGCAGCCCGTACAGCCGCGCGGACCTCTTCTGGCGCCGCTTCTCCTCCTCGGCGTCGACGCCGGCGAAGTGCGCGGTCGAGGTGATGTTGGTGTTGACCAGGCCCGGGCATATCGCGGTGACGCCGATGCCCTGCCCGGCCAGTTCCGCGCGCAGGCACTCGCTCAGCATCAGTACGGCCGCCTTGGAGGTGCTGTAGGCGGGCAGCGCCTTGGAGGGCTGATACGCCGCCGCCGACGCGGTGTTGACGATGTGGCCGCCCTGCCCGCGCTCGGCCATCTGCCTGCCGAAGAGCCGGCAGCCGTGGATCACGCCCCACAGATTGACGTCGAGGACCTTCTTCCAGTCCTCCGGCGTGGTGTCGAAGAAGGAGCCCGACAGGCCGATCCCGGCGTTGTTCACCAGGACGTCCACCACGCCGTACTCCTCGGCGACCTTCACGGCGAGCTTCTCCATGGCCTGCTCGTCGGAGACGTCGACCGTCTCGGCCCAGGCCTCGGGCGCGCCGATCAGCCGGGACGTCTCGGCGGTGCGGGCCGCGGCCTCGGCGTCCCGGTCGACGGCCACCACGCGCGCGCCGGCCTCGGCGAACGCGTACGCCGTCGCCCGTCCGATGCCGCTGCCCGCGCCGGTGACCAGGACGAGCTGCCCGCCGAAGCGATCGGCGTACTTCCCGGTCGCCGTCACCCCTTCCGGCCGCCCGCCCTCCACGGACGTCACGAACTCCGTGATCCACCCCACCAGTTGGTCGGGGCGCGAACGCGGTATCCAGTGCTTCGCCGGCAGTGTGCGCCGGGTCAACTGCGGAACCCACAGCTCCAGTTCGTCGTAGAGCCGTTCCGACAGGAATGCGTCGTCCAAGGGCGTGATGAGCTGCACGGGCGCGTGTGCGTAGGCGTCAGCGCGCGGACGGCGCAGCCGGGCCCGTACGTTGTCCCGGTACAGCCACGCCCCGTGCGCCGCGTCCGTCGGCAGGGACGACGTCGGGTAGCCGCCGCCGGGGACCTTCTCCACGCGCTCCAGGATGCGCGGCCAGTGTTTGCCCAGCGGGCCGCGCCAGGCCAGTTCGGGCAGTACGGGTGTGTGCAGCGCGTAGACGTACCAGGACTTGGCGCCCTGGCCGAGGAGCTGGCCGACACGGCGTGGCGTGGGGCGCTTCAGGCGCCGGCTGATCCAGTGGCCGAAGTGGTCAAGGGACGGCCCGGACATCGAGGTGAAGGACGCGATCCGGCCCTCGGTGCGCTTGACCGTGGCGAACTCCCAGGCCTGCACCGAGCCCCAGTCGTGCCCCACCAGATGCACGGGCCGGTCCGGGCTGACCGCGTCCGCGACGGCCAGGAAGTCGTCCGTCAGCTTCTCCAGCGTGAACCCGCCCCGCAGCGGCTTCGGTGCCGTCGACCGGCCATGGCCCCGGACGTCGTACAGCACGACATGGAAGCGGTCGGCCAGCCGCGGCGCGACCTCGGACCACACCTCCTTGCTGTCCGGATAGCCGTGCACCAGGATCACCGTCGGCTGCCCGGGATCGCCCAGCTCGGCGACGCACAGCTCGACCCCGCCGGTCCGCACCCGGCGCTCACGCGCGCCATGAAGAGTCACCGGCACCGTCACCTCTCCTCCGCCCAGCGCCGCACATGCGGCAGATCGTCGTCCAGCCAGAAGGCGCTCTCCTCGGGATCCGCGGAGTCGGTGACGACCAGGATCTCCTCGAACTTCGCGCCCGTACCCCGGAAGCCGAGGTGCGGTTCGACCGCCCACAGGCCCGGCTGCGGCGGGTGGTCGGAGAAGCGGTACGGCGACCACAGCGGGGACCAGCCCTCGCGGTGCCCGTGCAGTGCGTCGCTCGCCAGGCCCTTCAGGGACTGGGTGCCGAACCCGAAGACATGCGTCGGCCGGCGGCGCTGGCGCACCCGGTCGACCTTGTGCGCGATCACCCCGAAGGGATAGGCGCGGTGCCGGTTGGCATAGCCCTGGCGGACCATGAGCCGGTCCACGTCCTCGTAGATCTCCCTCAGTGGCCGCCGCTCGCGCACCTCGCGCAGGATCAGCTCCCGGTGCGCCTCCAGGTCGGCCATCAGCTTGTCCTGCACCGGGTTGATGCCGAGCGAGCCCGAGTAGCCGATGTCGGCCGTGTAGCCGTCGTACACCGGGGCCATGTCCAGGATGAACGGCATCCCGGGCGCCAGCCGGCGGTTGGTGGGGAAGAACTGCAGCGGGATGCGGAAGTTCACGAACGCCGTGCGGTCCCCGAACCAGGCGAAGGGCAGATGGAACCAGTCGCGCACCCCGCGCTCACGCAGCCACTCGCGCTGCATGCGCGCCGCCTCGCGCTCGGTGATGCCCGGCTCAAGTCGCGCAGCGACGGCCTCCGCGCACTCGTACGCCAGCCGCTGGACCCGTCTGAATCCCTGCAGTTCCGCGGAATCCGCACGGAGTTCGCCTGTCACCGCCGTAGTCATGCCACCGCCCTCTTCGCCCACCGACTGCGGTACGTGCGCGTAACTTGACACTGGCGAATGTGACAGTTGTTAGAGGCTGCGTCAATAGGGCTGCCCCCGGGCTGTGGACAACCACGCCGATGTGGAAACCCCGGGCCGCGTTGTTCGACCTCGGGGTGACCCCTAGGGTCCCGTACATCTGGAGTCTGACCCCAAGACAGCTCTACGGGGTGACGACCGGCGTGGTGCGCGTCACTACCTTCGAAGCGTGACTGTGATCGCGACCGAAAGCCTGAGCAAGCGGTTCCCGAGGGTGACCGCGCTTGACCGGCTCTCCGTGGACGTCGGGCCCGGTGTGACCGGACTCGTCGGAGCCAACGGAGCCGGCAAGTCCACACTGATCAAGATCCTGCTGGGTCTGTCCCCCGCCACCGAGGGCCGCGCCGAAGTGCTCGGACTCGACGTCGCCACCAAGGGCGGCGCCATCCGTGAGCGCGTCGGGTACATGCCGGAGCACGATTGCCTGCCGCCCGACGTCTCGGCCACCGAGTTCGTCGTGCACATGGCCCGTATGTCCGGCCTGCCGCCCGCCGCCGCCCGCGAGCGCACTGCGGACACGCTGCGCCACGTCGGTCTGTACGAGGAGCGCTATCGCCCCATCGGCGGCTACTCGACCGGCATGAAGCAGCGCGTGAAGCTGGCCCAGGCTCTGGTGCACGACCCGGATCTGGTCTTCCTGGACGAGCCGACCAACGGCCTCGACCCGGTGGGCCGCGACGAGATGCTCGGCCTGATCCGCCGTATCCACACCGACTTCGGCATCTCGGTCCTGGTCACCTCCCACCTGCTGGGCGAGTTGGAGCGCACCTGCGACCACGTCGTCATCATCGACGGCGGCAAGCTCCTGCGCTCCAGCTCCACCACCGACTTCACCCAGACCACCACGACCCTCGCCATCGAGGTCACCGACACCGACGACCACCCGGACGGCACCCGCGCGGTGCGCGACGCGCTCCACGCGCGCGGGGTGGACGTCCTCGACGGCAGCGGCGGCCTCCCCGGGGCCGGCCACATCCTGCTGCTCACCGCGCAGGGCGACGAGACCTACGACCTGGTGCGCGACGTGGTCGCCGACCTCGGCCTGGGCCTGGTGCGCATGGAGCAGCGCCGGCACCACATCTCGGAAGTCTTCACCGACAGCGAGCAGGGCAGCGAGCAGAGCACCGAAGCACAGCGGAAGGAGGCGGTCGGCCATGGCGGTTGAGCAGCCCACGCGGACACCAGTCGCACAGTCGGGTGACCAGACCCGCATCCACAACATCGGCTACCGCACCTACGACGGCCCCCGCCTCGGCCGCTCCTACGCCATCCGGTCGCTGTACTCGCAGTCCCTGCGCGGCGCCTACGGCCTGGGCCGCTCGGTGAAGTCCAAGGTGCTGCCGATGCTGCTGTTCGTGGTGATGTGCGTGCCCGCGGCCATCATGGTCGCCGTCGCGGTCGCCACCAAGGCCAACGACCTGCCCGTCGACTACACGCGCTACGCGATCATCATGCAGGCCGTGATCAGCCTGTACGTCGCCTCGCAGGCACCCCAGTCCGTCTCCCGCGACCTGCGCTTCAAGACCGTGCCGCTGTACTTCTCGCGGCCCATCGAGACCGCCGACTACGTCCGGGCGAAGTTCGCGGCACTGGCCTCCGCGCTGTTCATCCTCACCGCGGCCCCGCTGCTGGTGCTCTATGTGGGCGCGCTGCTGGCCAAGCTCGACTTCGCCGACCAGACCAAGGGATTCGCACAGGGACTCGTCTCGGTGGCACTGCTCTCACTGCTGTTCGCCGGCATCGGCCTGGTCATCGCCTCGGTCACCCCGCGCCGCGGCTTCGGTATCGCCGCCGTGATCGCCGTGATGACCATCTCCTACGGGGCGGTGTCCACCCTCCAGGCCATCGCCGAGGTGCAGGACAGTTCGAGCGCCATCCCCTGGATCGGCCTGTTCTCGCCGGTCACGCTCATCGACGGGGTGCAGTCCGCCTTCCTGGGCGCCACGTCCGCCTTCCCCGGTGGAGTCGGCCCGGACAACGCAGAGGGCGCGGTCTACGTCCTCGTCGCCCTCGGCCTCATCGCCGCCTCCTACGGCCTGCTGATGCGCCGCTACCGAAAGGTCGGACTGTGACCACGCTCTCGATCGACCACGTCTCCCGCTGGTTCGGCAACGTGGTGGCCGTCAACGACATCACCATGACGATCGGCCCCGGTGTCACCGGCCTGCTCGGCCCCAACGGCGCCGGAAAGTCCACCCTGATCAACATGATGGGCGGCTTCCTGGCCCCCTCCACCGGCACGGTCACCCTCGACGGACAGCCGGTCTGGCGCAACGAGGCGATCTACAAGCACATCGGCATCGTCCCCGAGCGCGAGGCGATGTACGACTTCCTCACCGGCCGCGAATTCGTCGTCGCCAACGCCGAGTTGCACGGCCTGGGCGCCAAGGCCGCCCAGAAGGCCCTGGCCACGGTCGAGATGGAGTACGCCCAGGACCGCAAGATCCAGACGTACTCCAAGGGCATGCGCCAGCGCGTGAAGATGGCGAGCGCCCTGGTCCACGACCCCTCGCTGCTCCTGCTCGACGAGCCCTTCAACGGCATGGACCCGCGCCAGCGCATGCAGCTCATGGATCTGCTGCGGCGCATGGGTGACGAGGGGCGCACGGTGCTGTTCTCCTCCCACATCCTCGAAGAGGTCGAGCAACTCGCCTGGCACATCGAGGTGGTGGTCGCGGGGCGGCATGCGGCCAGCGGTGACTTCCGCAAGATCCGCCGTCTGATGACCGACCGGCCGCACCGCTACCTGGTGCGCTCCAGCGACGACCGCGCCCTCGCGGCCGCGCTGATCGCCGACCCGTCGACGTCCGGCATCGAGGTCGACCTGACCGAGGGCGCGCTGCACATCCAGGCCGTCGACTTCGGCCGCTTCACCGCCCTGCTGCCGAGGGTGGCGCGTGACCAGGGCATCCGTCTGCTCACGGTCTCGCCGTCCGACGAGTCCCTCGAGTCCGTCTTCTCGTATCTGGTCGCGGCGTAGGAGGCCGAAGATGTACGACCCCACAGTCGCCCGGCTCACCTACCGAGCCCTGCTCGGCCGCCGCCGGGCCCTCATCCTGGGCGCGCTGCCGCTGCTGCTCATCGCGATCTCCGTGGTGGTGCGCGTGCTCGCCGGAGCCGACGACCAGACCGCCGCGGACCTGCTCGGCGGGCTGGCGCTGGCCACCATGGTGCCGATCATCGGCGTCATCGCCGGCACCGGCGCGATCGGGCCGGAGATCGACGACGGCTCGGTGGTGTATCTGCTGTCCAAGCCGGTGAAGCGGCCGGCGATCATCTTCACCAAGCTGATCGTGGCGATCGCCGTGACGATGGTGTTCTCGGCGCTGCCCACCTTGATCGCGGGCTACATCCTCAACGGCAACGGCCAGCAGATCGCCGTCGCCTACACGGTGGCCGCGCTGGTCGCCTCCATCGCCTACGCCGCGATCTTCCTGCTGCTGGGCACGGTGTCCCGGCACGCGGTGGTCTTCGGGCTGGTCTACGCGCTGGTCTGGGAGGCCCTGTTCGGCTCCCTGGTGTCCGGGGCGCGCACGCTGAGCGTTCAGCAGTGGGCGCTGGCGGTGGCGCAGAAGGTGGCCGGCGGGGAGATGGTGACGTCGGACGTGGCACTGCCCACGGCGACGGTGCTGCTGGCCGTGGTCACCGTCCTCGCGACCTGGTACGCGGGACAGAAGCTGCGGTCGCTGACGCTGGCCGGTGAGGAGTAAGGACGCCGGTGAGATGTAAAGGAGCGGGCCCTTTACCGGGCCCGCTCTTGACGGGGGCTTCACCACTGTCCAGGCACACTGGGCAAAAGAGGATGTTCGACTGAGAAGAATGCTCGGCTGAAAGGCGGAGAGGAACGGGGATGGCAGACGATTGGGACGACGACCTCGTCCTGGACGAGGACTTCATACGGTCCGCCGAGACGTCGGAGCCGTCCGCCCGGGCCCGGATGCTGGCCGCGCGCTGGCGCCATGAGGAGCCCGAGCCACAGCCGTGGCGCTCGGACGAGCCGCCGGCGGGGTGGTTCTTCAGCAAGGGGCGTCGGCGCAAGTGGCGGCGCCGGTAGGGGGCTTGGCCGGTAAGGGGCCAGTGGCGCCTTTCCGGGCCTTTTAATCAGTGGCGCCCAACTCGGCGTACATGCACCATGGTTGTGGCGAAGACGCTGGTTGAGGCCGGCGCCGCGTTCTGGGAGAGGAGCAGGACGATGTCCATGCACGGCAGTACGTCCAGCTCCCGTCAGGGCAGCCTGCGGCAGGCTCCGGTGTAGTTACCCCGCCGTCGAGCCCGTTCCGCAGATGGAGCTGCCCGGGGCGGCCGCTTCGAGCACGCGATGTCGCTCTCGCGTGGGCCGCCCACCCGGAGGATTGGCCGAGTGGTAAGGCACCGGCTTGCTAAGCCGCGGTCGGGGGCAACCCCGCGCACGTTCGATCCGTGCATCCTCCGCGAGACGTTGCCACTTGGGCTTGGCCGTGGTGCAGGGCTTGGGTGCGTTTGAGAAGTGCCGGCGCTGCGGGTGAGAGCTGGGCCGCGCAGCCCGGCGCCGGCGGGTTGCCGCCCTCGCCCACCCGTGCCGCCCCAGCGGCACACGACTGCCCGCGGCTATGGTTCCGCCAGCCCGCCAGCCCGCCAGCCCGCCAGCCCGCCAGCCCGCCAGCCCGCCAGCCCGCCAGCCGCCAGACATCGGTCGGCCTCAGCCCAGCAACCGCTCCAGCACCACCGCGATCCCGTCCTCCTCGTTGGAAGACGTCACCTCGTCCGCCACCGCCTTCAGCTCCTCGTGGGCGTTGGCCATCGCCACGCCCCTCGCCGCCCAGGCGAACATCGGGATGTCGTTGGGCATGTCGCCGAAGGCGATCGTGTCCGCCGCCTTCATGCCCAGTCGGCGGGCCGCCAGCGAGAGTCCGGTCGCCTTGGACAGGCCCAGGGGGAGCAGTTCCACGATGCCCTCGCCCGCCATGGCCACTGTGACGAAGCCGCCTGCGGCGCGGCGGGCGGCTTCCGTCAGTTCGTCGTCGGTCAGGTCCGGATGCTGTATGTAGATCTTGTTCAGCGGGGCGGCCCACAGATCCGACGCGTCCGTGAACGGGGTGGCCGGGAGGGCGCCCGTGACCGCGTAGCCGGGGCCCACCAGGACCTCGCCGTCCAGTCCGTCGCGGCTCGCCGCGAGGAACAGCGGCCCGACCTCCGCCTCGATCTTGGCCAGGGCCACGCCCGCCAGCTGCCGGTCCAGGGTCACCGACGTCAGCAGACGGTGCTCGCCGGCGTCGTACACCTGCGCGCCCTGGGCACAGACGGCGAGGCCCCGGTAGCCGAGGTCGTCGAGGATGTGCCGGGTCCAGGGGGCCGCGCGGCCCGTGACGACGATGTGCGCGGCACCGGCCTCGGTGGCCGCGGTGAGGGCGTCACGGGTGCGCCGCGAGACCGACTCGTCGGAGCGCAGGAGCGTTCCGTCGAGGTCGGTCGCGATCAGCCTGTAGGGGAACCCCCCGGAGGGAGACGCGGCACTCACTTGGCGACCGGCTCCAGGACCTCCCGGCCGCCCAGGTACGGGCGCAGCACCTCGGGAACCCGGACGGAGCCGTCGGCCTGCTGGTGGTTCTCCAGGATCGCCACGATGGTGCGCGGTACGGCGCACAGCGTGCCGTTGAGTGTCGCCAGCGGGCGCACCTTCTTGTCCTCACGCACCCGGATCGACAGCCGCCGGGACTGGAACTCGGTGCAGTCCGAGGTCGACGTCAGCTCGCGGTACTTGCCCTGAGTCGGGATCCAGGCCTCGCAGTCGAACTTGCGGGCGGCCGAGGAGCCGAGGTCGGCGGAGGCGACGTCGATGACCCGGAACGGCAGCTCGAGCGACGTCAGCCACTGCTTCTCCCACTCCAGCAGGCGCTGGTGCTCGGCCTGCGAGTCCTCGGGAGCGACGTAGGAGAACATCTCGACCTTGTCGAACTGGTGCACACGGAAGATGCCCCGGGTGTCCTTGCCGTGCGAGCCGGCCTCGCGGCGGAAGCAGGGCGAGAAGCCCGCGTAGCGCAGCGGGAGCTGGTCGGCGTCGAGGATCTCGTCCATGTGGTACGCGGCGAGCGGGACCTCGGAGGTGCCGACGAGGTAGAGGTCGTCGTTGTCGAGGTGGTAGACGTCCTGCGCGGCCTGGCCGAGGAAGCCGGTGCCGGCCATCGACTGGGGACGGACCAGCGCCGGGGTCAGCATCGGCGTGAAGCCGGCCGCCGTGGCCTGGGCCATCGCCGCGTTGACCAGGGCCAGCTCCAGCAGGGCGCCGACGCCGGTGAGGAAGTAGAAGCGCGAGCCGGACACCTTCGCGCCGCGCTCGACGTCGATCGCGCCGAGGAGGGTGCCGAGCTCCAGGTGGTCCTTAGGCTCGAAGCCCTCGGCCGGGAAGTCGCGGATCTCGCCGTGCGTCTCCAGCGTGACGAAGTCCTCCTCGCCGCCGACCGGGACGTCGGGGTGCACGAGGTTGCCGAGCCGCAGGAGCAGCTCCTGGGTCTCGGCGTCGGCCGCGTCGCGCTCGGCGTCGGCCGTCTTGACGTCGGCGGCCAGCTCGCTCGCCTTCTTCAGCAGCTCGGCCTTCTCGTCCCCCGCGGCCTTGGGGATGAGCTTGCCGAGCTGCTTCTGCTCGGCACGCAGCTCGTCGAAGCGGACGCCGGACGACCTGCGCCGCTCGTCGGCAGACAGGAGGGCGTCGACGAGCGCGACGTCCTCTCCACGGGCGCGCTGCGAGGCGCGCACTCGGTCGGGGTCCTCACGGAGCAGGCGAAGGTCAATCACGCGCCCAAGGCTACCGGGGCGGGGTGACAGCCCACGACTCACTATTCCGAACTGCGGCTTACGTTCCGTCATGAGGGAATTGCTGGATGTGTCAACAAAAGATCTCCCACTCCCTGGAACGGCTAACGCGCGAGGCGGCCGGTTGACTCGATTCCCTTGTGGAGAACGGGACTTGGGCCTTGGTTGTCCACAGGAATCCCCAGCCTCCGAAGAGTTATCCACAGGGTGTGTGGATGGGCTGTGGACGTCGGAATTGATCACTCCGTAACGCGGCGATCAAGTCGAGGATTCTCAGGACAAACCCGTTCCATCCGCACTTTCGAGTGGAAACCGGTCACCCCAAAGGATGGCCCAAAGGAAAAGAGTGGACGAAGGGTGACTTGCGTGATGGTGGACGCCAGGGGGGCCTGGAGAGGGATTTGTCGACAGGACCGCACTTGCTTGTCGACTTGTCCCCAGGTCGAGAAGCGGACCTGTGGATAACTCCTGTGGATAACGACAATCGGCTGATAGGGAGGACCGGTCCCGGCCCTCAGAACCGCCCGTCCTGGCAGCGCGCCACCCAGTCCGCAGCCGAGACGAACTCCTCGTCCGACGTCCCCAGCCGCGGCGGCAGCACATCCGCCGCCTTCAGGTCCGCACGCGGATACGAGCCCAGGAAGCGCACCTCCAGGCAGATCCGCTTGAGCCCCATCAGCGCCTCGGCCACCCGGCGGTCGGAGATATGGCCCTCGGCATCGATGCAGAAGCAGTAGTTGCCGATGCCCGCGCCGGTCGGCCGGGACTGGAGCAGCATCAGGTTGATGCCACGGGTGGCGAACTCGCCCAGCAGGTCGCGCAGTCCTCCGGGATGGTCGTCGCGCTGCCACAGCACGACGGACGTCTTGTCCGCGCCGGACGGCGCCGCCGGCCGGGCCGGCCGCCCCACCAGCACGAACCGCGTCTGGGCGTTCTCCGCGTCGTGGATCCCGGTCTCCAGCGCCTCCAGGCCGTACAGCGCGGCGGCGAACTCGCCGGCGAAGGCCGCGTCGTACTGGCCCTCCTGGACCAGGCGGGCGGCGTCCGCGTTCGAGGCGGCCGACTCCCAGTGGGCGTCGGGGAGGTTCTTCCTGAGCCAGTTGCGCACTTGGGGCTGGGCGGCCGGATGCGCCGAGACGGTCTTGATGTCCGACAGGTGCGTGCCCGGCCTGACCAGCAGCGCGAAAGTGATCGACAGCAGCACCTCGCGGTAGATCATCAGCGGCGCGCCCGCGACCAGCTCATCGAGCGTGGTCGTGATGCCGCCCTCGACGGAGTTCTCGATCGGCACGAACGCCGCCTCGGCCTCGCCGGCGCGCACCGCGTCCAGCGCGGACTGCACGGACACGTAGGGGATCAGCTCCCGGGTCGCGGCCTCGGGAAGGGTGCGCAGGGCGGCCTCGGTGAAGGTGCCTTCGGGGCCGAGATAGGCATAGCTCGCTGGCATGACCTCACCCTAATGGGCCTTGCGAAGGGCGGCGCACGCCTCTTGACCGCGCGCCGCCCGCGAGGGCGCCCTCACCGTCGTACGGGCGTGCACAACCCGTACGACCCTCTCGTCACCCTCACCCCTCCAGCAACCGCTGCCCCACGTACTCCCCCTCCGCCGCCCCGCCCGGCACCGCGAACAGTCCGCTCGCCTCGTGCCGGATGTACTTCGACAGCGCGTCGCCCCGGTCGAGCTTGCGCTGGACGGTGACGAAGCCGCGCAGCGGGTCGGCCTGCCAGCAGATGAAGAGCAGGCCCGCGTCGGGCACGCCGTCCGCGTCGATGCCGTCGTGGTACGAGAAGGGGCGTCGCAGCATCGCCGCCCCGCCGTTCTGGTCGGGCCGGGTGATGCGCGCGTGGGCGTTGATGGGGACGACGAGGTTCCCGGCCTTGTCCGTCTTCTCCAGGTCCATCTCGGTCGTCTCGGTGCCCCCGGACAGCGGCGCCCCGTCGGACTTGCGGCGTCCGATGACGTCCTCCTGCTGCTTGACCGAGAGCTGCTCCCAGTCGTCGAGGAGCATGCGGATGCGGCGTACGACGGCGTAGGAGCCGTTCGCCATCCACGCCGGGTCCTTCGAGCCGGACTCGGGCACGAAGATCCGCTGGTCGAAGTCGGCCTCCGACGGCTTCGGGTTGCGCGTGCCGTCCATCTGGCCCATCAGGTTGCGGGCCGTCATCGGGTGTCCGGTGGCACCCGGCGAGCGGTTGAAGCCGTTCATCTGCCAGCGCACCTTGGCCGCCTGGCCCGCGTCCTTCTGGATCGCGCGCAGGGCGTGGAAGGCGACCAGGGCGTCATTGGCGCCGATCTGCACCCACAGATCGCCGTTGCTGCGGGCCTTGTCGAGCTGGTCGGAGGAGAAGTCGGGCAGCGGGTCCAGGGAGACGGGGCGCTGCTTCTCCAGGCCGGTGCGGGCGAAGAAGCTGTACCCGAAGCCGAAGGTGATCGTCAGCGAGGACGGCCCGGCGTCGCGGGCGACATCCGTGTCGTCCTGCTGGGCCGCCTCGCCCGCCATCAGCCGCCGTGCCGTCTGCGACCAGCGGCGCAGCAGCGCCGCCGCCTCCTTGCGTCCGGCGCCCGCCGCCAGGTCGAAGGCGATGACGTGGCCGCGTGCCTGGAGGCCCTGGAGGATGCCGGGCTGATGTTTCCCGTGAAACATCACCTGATCGGCTCCCAGTGAGGCGAGCGGCGTCGCCTCGGCCGGCCGCGCGGCGTATCCCACGGCCCCGCCGGCTGCCCCGAGCACCAGCCCGGTGGCACCGGCGGTTCCGAGCAGCCGGCGTCGCGAGATGCCGTCCTTGCCGACGGCGCTCTCCGCAAGACCGCCATTGAGTGCGCTCTCGCCCTTGGGTGCCTTCTCGGGGGTCTTGGAGGGCTCGGGGGCCTCGGGGGTACGGGCCTCCGGGATGGACTGGTCAGACATGGTGCGGTCAGCCGATCTGCGCGTTCTTGGAGACGGTGGTCTGGTCGACGTCGGAGGTGCGCACGGTCACGGCGATCTTCCAGTCGCCGGCCACGGGGATCTGCACTCCGTTCGCCGACCAGTGTCCGGTGGAGATGTGGTCGGGGACGACGGGCAGCGGCCCGATGTCCTGGGACTCAAGGGTGAAGGCGACCTTCACCTCGGGGATGTCGAAGGCGCGGCCATTGGGCCGCTGCACATAGACGTGCATCTCGTTGCCGCCCACGCGCGCGGGGTCGAGATCGACGCGTACCACGCCCTTGCCGTCCTCGCCGCCGGTGTCGAAGGACATGTCCAAGGTCAGCGCCCCGGCGGCCGACGCGTCCGCGGACGAGGCCGCCGCGGCCGCCTTGGCCTGCTCCTCCGTACGCCCCGGTTCGGTCGAGGTCAGCATGGTGGTGACGGCGAGCAGGACCACCGCGACACCCGCCTCGGCCAGCACCGAGCGGCGCAGTCCGAACCGGTTCGGGTCGGCGTCCCGCCGCTGCTTCCGCCGTGCCGCGTCCTTCGCGGCCTGCTGCCGGGCGAGCTGCGCGGCGCGCTCGGAGCCGCCGCCCTCCTCGCCGGACACGGCATCGCCCTTCTCACCCGAAGCAACGGCACCCTTCTCACCCGCACCGGCACCGGCACCGGCACCACCGCCAGCACCAGCCCCCGCCTCAGAGGCCCCGGCACCGGCATCAGCCCCTGATCCAGAGGCACCGGCACCCGCCCGCGCGGCGGCATGCTCCCTCTCGCCCTCACCCGCCCCCTCTTCCTCCCGAGGCTTCACCACGACCGCCGCGGCCAGCCGGCCCGTCCACCGCCGCGAGATCCCCGCGATCCCCACAAGGAGCACCACGAGCCCGATCTTGACCAGCAGCAACTGCCCGTATCGCGTGTCGGTGAACGCCGACCAGGAGCCGAGCTGCCGCCACGACTGGTAGATCCCGGTCGCGACCAGCGCGAGCACGCTGCCGAACGCGACGCGCGAGAACCGTCGTACGGCCAAGGCGTCGACCGGAGTGTCCGCGGGCGCCCAGTAGAGGGCGACGAGCAGCGCGGCGAGTCCGCCGAGCCAGCTCGCGACGGCCATCAGGTGGACGACGTCGACGGGCATCGCGATCCCGGCCTGGAGCCCGGTCGAGGCGTGCTCGGACATCGCCCAGCTCGCCGCGAGCCCCGCCGCGACCACGGTCCCGCCGATGGCGAGGCCGAAGGTCAGGTCCCGCTTCTCCTCGTCCTCCCGCTTCTCGTACGCCCCGAACAGCACCGCGATGAACAGTGCCGCCGCGGCGAGCAGCAGCAGCCGGGACACCAGTGCCGCGCCCGTCTTGGTCTGCAGCACCTGCCCGAGCAGGTCCAGGTCGAAGATGTCGCCGACCTTGCCGCCGCCGGTGTACGAGCCGCGCAGGAGCAGCAGGCCGAGCGTGGCCGCGGTCAGGGCCAGCCAGCCGGAGACGGTGAGCCGCTGCAGCACCCGCACACCCGCCCCGCGCTGCCAGCAGGCGAGCACGAAGGCGGCGCCGCCGATCATGACGATGAAGCCGGCGTACGACACGTACCGCCCGAAGCCGTAGAGCGTGCCGACGACCCCGCCGCCCGCCGTCTGGTCGGAGACGGAGACGGAGGTCTGGGAGGGAGCGCCGATGGAGAAGGTGTAGGCGCCGGCGACGGGATGGCTGTCCGCGGACACCACCTGGTAGGTGACGGTGTAGGTGCCGTCGGGCAGGCCGCCGTGGAGTTTCACGGCGTAGGTCGTGCCGCTGAGGTTGGCCGGGTCGCCGTTGTCGACGCGCTCGCCCTTGGGGTCGAGCACCCGCAGGGAGTCGTCGGACAGGGCGACCTTCTCGGAGAAGGTCAGCGAGATCTGCGTCGGGGCCTTCTCGACCACCGCCCCCTGCCCGGGGTCGCTGCCGGTCAGCGCGGCGTGCGCGGAGACCGGACCGGCGCCGGCGAGGAGCAGGCCGGTGGCGGCCAGGAGCAGCAGCACCAGGGTCCGGACGCGTGGGGCGATGGTCTGGGTCAAGGCGATCTCTCCCTCAGTGTCCGGTCTTCGGGGTGTACGTCGCGGACTTCACCGGCATCTCGACCGTGACCGTGCCGGACTCGGCGAAGTGGAGCCGCACGGTCACCTTCTCGCCCTGCTTCGGCTTTCGCTTCAGCTTCTCGAACATCAGGTGGTTGCCGCCGCTGTTGAACACGAGCTGACCGTGCGCGGGGACGTCGAACTCCTTGACCTCCCGCATCGACGAACCGACGGTCTCGTGCGCGGTGACCTCGCCGACGTCGCTGGTGACGGACGTCAACTCGTCCTTCGTACCGCCCTTGTTGGTGACCGTCAGGAAGCCGGCCGCCATGGAGTCGGAGACGGGCTGCGGCATATAGGCGCCGCTGACGGACACGTCGGCCGCGGAGTCCTCGGAGCCGCAGCCCGCGAGGACCAGGGCTGCGGTCAGCACGACGGTCACCGGGGCGAGGCGCCTCACGGCTTCTCCCCCTTGATCAGCTTCGGGAGATCCTTGGTGTAGTCGTCGACGGTGGCGTCCTCGGTGTACAGGACGTACCCGGCGTCGGTCTTCGGCGAGAACGCGACGACCTGGGTGCCGTGCGTGGAGACCATCTTGCCGTTCTTGTCCTTGTGCGGCGGCTCGATGGTGATGCCCATGGTGCGGGCGCCTGCCTGGATGGTGTCGAAGTCGCCGGTCAGGCCGACGACCTGCGGGTCGATGCCCTTGAGCCACTTGCCGAGGGCGGACGCGGTGTCGCGCTCGGGGTCGGTGGTGACGAACACCACGCGCAGTTCGTCCTGCTCGGCCTTGGGAAGCTGCTTCTTGGCGACGGCGATGTTGTTCATCGTCAGCGGGCAGACGTCGGGGCAGTTGGTGTAGCCGAAGTAGATCAGCGTCGGCTTGCCCTGGGTCTCCTTGCGGAGGTCGTACTTCTTGCCGTTGGTGTCGGTGAGGACCAGGTCCGGCTTCTCGAACGGCTTGTCGAGGACGATGGCGGCCTTGTCCGAGTCGGCCTCCTCGGAGACCACGGTCACCGGCGAGGCGCCGTCGTCACCGCTGCCGCACGCGGAGAGGGTCAGGGTGGCGGCGGCGAGCAGGGCGGCCGCGGCGAAGGTCTTCTTACGCATGACGATTCTTCTTACGCATAGAACGATGTCCCAGTTGTGAGTGGTCCGGCGCGCACCGGGGTCGTGCCCCGGCGCGCGCCGTGAACCGGAGGGGCCGTCAGGCCTCGGTGCGCCGACGGCCGGCGAGCACGCCGTACGCCACGCCCAGCGCGCCTACGACGATGCCGACCACGCCCAGGACGCGGGCGGTGGTGTCGCTGCTGTCGGCCGGCTCGGCGGCGTCGGTCTTGGCGGAGGCGGCCTCGGCGTCGTCGGAGTCGGAGGCCTTGTCGGCGGCCTTGTCGGAGGAGGACGAGCCGTGGTGGCCGTCCGCGGCGGCGGACAGTGCGAGCACCGGCGCCGGGTTCTCGGGCTCGTCCTGGCCCTCCTGCGGGACCTCGATCCAGCGCACGACCTCCTTGTTGGAGTACGTCTGGATCGCCTTGAAGACGAGTTCGTCGGTGTTCTCGGGGAGCTGGCCGATGGAGACCGGGAACTTCTCGAAGTAGCCCGGTTCGATGCCCTTGCCTTCGGCGGTCCAGGTGATCTTGGAGACCGCCTCGGAGATCTTCTCGCCGTGCATCTCGATCGGCTTGTCGAGCTTGGACTTGGTGACTTCGATCTTCCAGCCGGGCATCGGCTCCGGCATCGCGGAGGCCAGCGGGTGGTCGGTCGGGAAGGTGACCTCGAGCTTGGTGGTCGAGGCGTTGTCGCGCTCGTTGGGCACCTTGAAGTCGACGACCGCGTAGCCGCCCTTGGCCGCCGTGCCCTCGGGCTGCACGCTGACGTGCGCGAAGGCGGGGACGGACAGGGCGAGCACGGTCGTGCCGGCGAGGGCGCCCACCGCGGCGATACGAGAGGCCTTCATTCGGAGCACTCCACTGTTGAATGAGATTCGGATTCCGGTGGTGAAGAGGGGTACGGGTGCGCCGGGTTGCCCGATCAGCGGGAGACGACGGGAAAGAGCCGTCCCTCGGTCGGAAACGGGGCACACGCGCGTGCCGCACGACGGCGGCCCTCGACCCACATCAGTGGAGCGGCGGTCGCGTCGTGTCAGGCGGCGAGGGCGAGCGCGGTGGCCGGCGGGCCGCGCCTGATCAGCGTGTGCTGGAGGGCGACGGTGCGGGGGGCGGGGCGCGCCGGTGCCTCGGTGCGCAGGTAGCGCGGGCCCGCTTCGCGAGCGCTCGGCAGCCCGGCACGCAGGGCGCGCACCAGCGCGAGCGCCCCGCGCAGGGAACGTATGAGAGCCCCCTCGGCGACCGAGTGCGCCGACAGCGTGGACATCTCGACGATCCGCAGCAGGGCCAGGTCCCCGCGGCGCAGCAGCCACCCCGCGACGACCGCCGCGAGCAGGTGGCCGAGCACCATGGGCAGGGACGGCAGCAGCGAGGCGGAGGAGCCGGTGGTGACCGACAGGGCGTCGGCCGACCGGTGCGAGAGATGCGCCCCCGCATTCGTGCCCGTGCCCGTGCCGATCCGCGCCTCGGTGAGGATCCGCTGGGCCTGGGCGGGACTGATGGCCGCCGCGGCACTGCCGCACACGAGCCGCGCGGCCCGCTCGACGAGCGCGGCGTCGGCCAGCGAGGAGGTGGCCAGGGACGACGTGCCCGAGGACGACCCCCCGGCGAGCGTCGTCCCGTGCTGCCCCAGCCCGAACAGCGTGTGCAGGACGGTCTGGCCGACCGCGAGCAGCGCCGCTATCCCGGGCAGCGAACGTTCGCGTCCCGTGAACGGCAGGGTGACGACGAGGACCCCCAGGAACCCCGCGCCCAGCGTCCACAGCGGGATCGTGGCGCAGGAGCCCAGCACATGGCCGACCCCGGCCAGCACGACGCAGACCGCGGCGAACACCGCGGCCCGCAGTATCCGGAGATCACTTCCGGAGCGCGCCGTGCGCGGGTGGGGGGCAGTCATGGCGGGCTCATCATCGCACTGGCCTTATGACCGCCATACGGCAGGTCCGCAAGATGACACAGGTCCGCAAGATGCCATACGAACCGGAAGATCACCTTCTGATGTGGGCCGCCCCCACATACACCGATTCCTACGTAGGCGCATCGACCATATGGGCGGCATCACGTCAAGGATGTGCTTACGGCTGGGCGCTCGTGGCAATACGTAACGGTATGTCGAGCCGCGGCCAGGAGGCTGGAGCATGAGCATCTGGTGGTCACTCCATCTGCGCCGCGAAGCCGCGAGCGTTCCCCTCGCCCGGCGCCTGCTGCTCGGCACCATGGAGACGGCGGGCGTCGACCCCGACATCTCGTACGACCTCTCCGTCGCCCTGACCGAAGCCTGCGCCAACGCCGTCGAACACGGCGGCGCCGGCACGCCCGACGGCTCTCCGCAGGCGTACCGGGTCACGGCCTATCTGGACGGCGAGAAGTGCCACATCGAGGTCACCGACTCGGGGCCCGGCTTCACGGCACTGCACCGCGCCCCACGTCCGGCGCCCTCCGACGCCGAGGACGGCCGGGGCCTGTGCCTCATCAACGAACTCGCCGACCACGTCCAGATCGGCAACAAGCCGGGGCGGGGCGGGGCGGTGGTGAGCTTCGACAAGATCCTCAAATGGAGGAAAGACGCTCCGCTGGTGGCGGTGTAGCGCTGGTGGTGAGCGCTCAGGGGTGGGTGCCTAGGGGTTTGAACTGCTGAAACGGTCCGCGCTGGGCCGGGCGTGAATCGGTGAGCGCCACGCCTCGGAGGTTGCCGTCAAGCCGCGAGGGCACAGCCAGGGCACATGCCGGAGGGTTTCGCCTCGGGCGCTGTGCCCTCGGGGTCCTCGGGTGCGGTGGCAGGGGGCGCCGTTGTGCCCGCTTGGGCGAGCGCCGCGTCCATCGCCCGGCGCGTACGGGACTCGCTGTTCGGCATCAGGTGCGTGTACGTGCGCAGCGTGAAGCCGGGGTCCGAGTGGCCGAGGTACTCGGACAGCGCCTTGATGCTCTCGCCCGCGTCGAGGAGGACGGACGCGGAGGCGTGCAGGTAGGCGTGCATGTCGTCCTCGGGAGCCGCCGCGAAGCGCGGGGAGCCCTTCTCGCGGGGCGGGATGACGCCGGCGGCGGCGAGGGCACCTTTCCAGGTGTACTGGTTGACGATGCTGCGGTGGTACGCGCGCGCCTGCTCGTCGGTGAAGAGCAGGCGGAAGGTGCGCTTCTCGCCGTCCGGCTCGGCCCACGGGAGCGTGACCTCGACTGGCGGGAACTCCTTCGTGTGGGCTTTGAGTGCCTCGGCGAGTGCTTCCGGCATGGGGACCGTGCGGAGCCGGTTGCCCTTGGGGAGGGCGAACACCATCTTCGAGCGGACCAGCTTGATCTGCCGGTTGACGTGGACCACGCCGCGCTTGAAGTCGATCTGGTCCTCGGCGAAGCCGAACACCTCGCCCTGTCGCAGGCCACAGCCGAAGGACAGTTTCCCGCCGGCGTGGAAGCGCCGGGGCAGCGCGGACGTCACCATGTGCACTCGCTCCAGGCTCCACGGGATGACCTTCTTCTTGGTCACGGCCGGGAGTTCGACCGAGCTGGACTTGCAGGGGGTCTTGAAGGCAGCAGCCCGTCCTCCACGGTGGCGTCCAGGACCGCGGAGAGCACGGAGTTGATCCAGCCGATGGTGGATGCCTCCAGCCCTGTGCTCTGCAGTTTCTTCACCCACCCCTGGATGAGCGAAGGGCGGTTGAGGGTGCGGATCTCCAGATGGCCGAGGTGCGGCTCGATGTGGTTGCGCACGACTCCCTCGTACGCGTCTCCCGTGCCCATGCCGACGCTTCCGCCAGGGCATCAGCCTCGCCTATCGGCACGGCGGCGAGCGCGCCGGAGACCGCCATCAGGCGCAGAAACTCGCGTCGGATCATCTCGTCTGTGTCCTCTGGACCATCGTGGGCGCTCGACGCCAACCTTCTCCTGCTCGGCCCGGGTGGGGCGTTTGGCGGCGGTGCGGTCCAGCCCATGCACGACCCGAACAACGAACTCCCCATCCGCCAGCAGGAGACCTTCCCCGGCTCTTGCTGTTCTCAATCATGGCGTCTGCCCCATGTCCCAGAGATGTCCCCACACTGACCCATGAATGCCGTGGTCCGCACGCCCTTCGCGCGGAACGCTGGACTCCCATCCGGTGAAACCGCCGTCAGCCAGCGAGGGAAACGCCGTGACGACCATGACGAGCAGAGACGAAGCAGCGAAGGCCGAGTCCTGCCAGGGCCCGATCGATGTCCAGCAGATCGCGGACAGTACCGACGCCGCCCTGAAGACGGAGCTGGGCACCTCGACCCGCGAGGACATCGACACCCGGACGGCCACCATCATCGGGCAGTTGAACCCGCTGCTCGGTGAGGAGCTGGGCGCCGACGCAGACCCGGACGTCCGGGAGCTGTTCAGACGGGCGTACCGACTGCTGGAGCTGTCGGAGCGCCCCACGAGGGAGACGCCGACCTTCAGCGCGTTCTTCTTCATGCGCGACGTGGCCGGCCTCACCCGGCGTCTGCTGTGGGTCCATACCGAGGACAACGGCCATGCGCCCTGACCACCCGCTGCTGCTGCACAGCTCATCCGTGCCGACACGAGCTGCCTGCGAGCCTCAGCCGGGCCTCTGGTGCGAGTGGCGCCACGCCGACGGACAGCGGCGTCTGCGGCTGCTGGACGGCTCCTGCACCTGCTTCTCGTGCACATCCCCGGGACGGATCTGCCGGAGGTCGCGGACCGGGCGTGGCAAGGATGAGCCGATGGCCGTCCGCCGGGTCCGGTGTGCGGTCCGCGCCGAGCGGCTACGGTGGTCCTACCGCCTCCGCCGCCCGGGGCGCATCGGGGGAGGGCGGATCGGCGGGCGATGACGCCGGAAGGGGGCGAGCGCGGTGTCTCGACGGGTGCGCTACGGGGCCGGGGTGGTGGTCTTGGCGGCGGTCTCGGTCCTGATCGGGCTGCTGGGACGGCCTTCGGGCGGCGACGGCGACACCGGCGCAGACGCCGCGACCCCGGCCTTCTCCGTCGCCCCGGGGTCCTCCGGGCGGCCCATCACGCCGACGGCCCCGGTGCCGGAGAGCCCGGGGGGCACGCGCCTCAACCTCTTCTCGTTCGGTGGCCTGTGCCAGGAGGACGGGAGCCGTCCGGTCCCCCGGGCGGCACGTGTGTCGGCGTCGGGGCCCCGCCCTCTGGTCGTCCATGTCAACGGGCTGCTGCACCAGTTCGAGGGCAGTGGCGGCTACGACCGCGCCGACCCGTTCACGCCGCTGCCCGAGCGGGTACAACTGGTCGCCTGCGCCCGGTACGAGGGGCTGGGCAAGCTCCTCAAGGTGTGCCGGTACCACTTGCCCGCCGAAGCGAGCCGGGAGATCTCCCACTACGAGGGCCGGTACGAGGTGCGGGTTCTGGAGGCCCGTACTGGCCGTGTGCTCGGCACCCACCGCATCGCCGGTCGTACCTCCGTCACCTGCACACCGTTCGTCGAACGCGGCGCGGACAGCGAGGAGTTCCAGCCCCCCGGCGACGCCGCGTTCCGAGAACTCCTCGGCCCGTACGCGCGCGGCGAGAAGCCCTGAGCGGGGCGCTGCCCCGGGCCTGTCACGACGACAGCGTGGGGCACGACCCGGCGGGATCCGGGGCTCTAGGGCCTGTTCTGAGTTCCCCGCCTGCGCCCCGACGCCCGGCACGCACCCTCGCCGCACGCCGAGGGCACGCACCGACCGCCGCTGCGCCCGCGCTTCGCGCGGACGACGGGGAACTCAGAACAGGCCCTAGTTGAGGATGCCAAAGCCGCTGCTGGTGAGGGCCACCACGTCGGGATGGCTGTGCGGATGGCGCAGGCCCTGGGAGTGTTTGTGCTGGGCGCGGTACGCCGGAAGACCCACCGCGACGGCGATCCCTCCGATGGCGCCCCCGATGCCGACGGCGATCGCGAACATCCTGCCGGAATCGTAGTACGAGGCCATCAACCCGCCCATGATGAGCGCGGACGGCACCAGGATGAGCCCGAGGGTCAGGCTCCACACGGCCAGCATCCGGGAGCGGAGCGCGGGGCGCCAGACCTTCCTGCACCGGGCGCAGAGCGGCACGCGGATTCTGGCCTTCCGGTAGGCGACGGTGATCGCCACCACGTAGACGCCGCCCCCTTCCTCATGGCGCAGCCTGACGATCAGCGCGGACGAGGGGCGCGCTGGATGTCCGCAACTCCAGCATGTTTCGCCGCCGTTCACGGATCCGTCCCCTTCCCCGTGAGGTCCGTGAGGTGTCGTCCCAGCGTACGGACCGTCCCCCGTCCGGCACAGACGATCGTCGGAACCGAAGGGCCCGTACCCAGTGGGCGGCGTTGTGGTATCCAGGCTGCATGAGGCCTGCCGTCGGGGCGTTCGCCGCCTGCGCCGTCGCACTGCTGCTCGGAGGCTGCTCGGAGCCGCCGTCCGTCTGCGCGGCGGAGAACAGACCCGCCTCACCCCCCGTCGAGGGGACGCGGCTGCCGGTGGAGATAGCGCCGCGGACCGAACCCCCGGGAGACCTCACCGGCGAGCAGATCGACGCCGCCCTGCCCCCGGAGGAACCGCGCCCCTCCCTGATGGACAAGGTGATGCGCGGTCTGATGCAGGACACGGTGCGCATGGCCGGGGCCATCGGCGACGTCCGTCCCGGCACGTGCGAGACGGTCGTCCCCGACCGGGGCGAGGAGAGGGCCCAGCGCTGCACGGTGACGTACGAGGGG
The DNA here is from genome assembly GCF_049974585.1 of Streptomyces sp. UG1. Taxonomy (NCBI): domain Bacteria; kingdom Bacillati; phylum Actinomycetota; class Actinomycetes; order Kitasatosporales; family Streptomycetaceae; genus Streptomyces; species Streptomyces sp. UG1. Next base: position 146,976 of record NZ_JBNGGG010000006.1, read on the forward strand.
CTCGACGTGGTGTGGGACGTCCGGTTCACCAGGATCGACGGGGGCCTGTGGACCACCGCCGAGTACCAGGTCAAGCCGGTCACCGGGGTGCTGACGGCACGCAAGGTGTACCAGTCGGCCGGATGGAACTACGACGAGCTGAGAGCGCGGCGGTGCGATCGGATGCCCGAACTCATCCCCGTCGAGGGGGTCGGGAAGCCTACCCGCTACCAGTGCCAGATACGGATCCACGAGTGCGTCGACGAGAAGGGCTGGCGCTTCTGGTGGCAGAACAGCTCCGTCTCGGTCGACGAGAACGGGAACGTGGATTTCGTCGTCCGCAAACCGGAGTGACGGGAGACCGCGTCCTACCCTCGCCGTTTCGCTTCGGGTGGCTGTTGATCAAATGACCGGGCGGGGCAGTGCGGCGAGGCGGTGGAAAGCTCCGGCCACCGTCCGCACGGCCTCCCCGCCGCTCTCGACGACCGCCACCAACGGCGTATGCGTCCGCACCGTCAACGCGGCCACCTGCGCGGCACCCGCATCGGGCCCCATCACGGTCGACAACGCCCGGTGCCGGGGCAGCCACTGAGCGACCGTCAACCCGCCCAGCCTTTCTCCCAACGGCTCCACCTCGGAGTCGTGCAGGGAGGAGGCCAGCGCAAGGCTCTCCAGCGCGAAGTCCGGCACCAGGACCCGCAACAACTGCGACCCCGGCACGATCGCGTACGGCCGCCGATCGGCATCCAGCACCAGCAGCGCCGGCAGCCCCTGCTCCACGAAGAACCGCGCCGCCGCTACCGCGTCGTCGTCGGCGAACACCGCCGGGTACGGCTCGGCCAGATCGCCTGCCCGCATACGCCACCACCTTGTGAACAGCCGACCGGACCTTTCCGGCACCCACCCCGGAATCTACTTGGCGACCCCATTGCCCGTCATCGTGGACCGCGCCGGCCCACGCCGCGCCCCTGATCGCGGGGCTTCGGCGGGTAGGGTGACCACCCGCCGGGCCCTTGCCGTGCCGCTGACACGTTCGGCAGGAGACCACCGGTACGAGTACGGGCCAAGGCGATCGGGCCGGCTGCACGGAAGACCGGGAGCAAGCAGTGGCAGGACGTGTGGCACGGGTATGGCACACCCTGTTCACCGCCCACCCGGCCCGGACGACCGTCATGGCCTTCGCCACGGTGATCCTGGCCGGCACGGTCCTGCTGACACTGCCCGTCTCCGCCGCGAACGGCACCGCCACCAGCCTCGTCACGTCCCTGTTCACCGCGACGTCGGCGGTGTGCGTCACCGGACTGGTCGTGGTCGACACGGGCACGCACTGGAGCGGCTTCGGCCAGGGCGTCATCCTGGCGCTCATCCAGACCGGCGGCTTCGGCATCATGACCCTGGCATCGCTGCTGGCCCTGCTCGCCTCCGGCAAGCTCCGGCTGCGCATGCAACTCACCGCAGCCGCGGAGACCAAGAGCCTGGACCTCGGAGACGTACGACGCGTGCTGCTCGGCGTCGCCCGCACAGCCGCCACCATCGAACTGGCGGTCTGGGCATGGCTGGCATTGCGCTTTCGGTACGGCTACGACATGCCACTCGGCGACGCCGTCTACCACGGCTTCTTCCATGCCCTGTCGGCGTTCAACAACGCCGGCTTCGCCCTCCAGGCGGACAGTCTGACCCCGTACGCCACCGATCCACTGGTGACCCTGCCGATAGCGGTGGCCGTGATCCTCGGCGGCATCGGCTTCCCCGTCCTGCTGGAACTCCTGCGGCACCGTACCCGGCGGCGCACCACCGGACGGCGCGGCTGGTCCCTGCACACCAAACTGACCCTGGTCACCACGGCCGCACTGCTCCTCACCGGCACCGTCCTGACCTGCCTGCTGGAATGGGCCAACCCGGGCACACTCGGCCCCCTGAACCGGGGCGACAAACTGCTCAACGGCTTCACCCACTCCGTCATGACCCGCAGCGGCGGCTTCAACACCTTCGACATCGCGGCGCTGGAAGACACGACGCTGCTGATGACCTGCGCACTGATGTTCATCGGCGGCGGCAGCGCCGGCACATCCGGCGGCATCAAGGTCACCACCTTCGCCGTGCTCGCCGCGGCGATGATCGCCGAGGTGCGCGGCGAGCCGAACTCGACGATCATGGGCCGCCGCCTCGCCCCGCACGCCCTGCGCCAGGCGCTCACGGTGGCGCTGCTCGGCGTGGGCTTCGTCATCGCGGCGGCAATAGCGCTGATGGCGGTCGTCAAAGCCCCCTTCGAGGTCGTGCTCTTCGAGGCCGTCTCCGCGTTCGGCGTGAACGGACTGTCCGCAGGCGTCAGCGCCGACCTGCCGGTACCGGGCCAGCTCATCGCGATCCTGCTGATGTTCGTCGGCCGCCTCGGACCGGTCACCCTGGTCTCCGCCCTCGCCCTCCGCGAACGGACCCGCCGCTACGAACTCCCCGAAGAGCGTCCGATCATCGGATGACCTCCTGCAGGTCACCCCCCACCCCCCGTCATTTGATCCTCAAGTGGCGCAAGGACGCCCCGTTGGTGGCGGTGTAGCGCGGCGGGTCACGCTTCGTCGAGTTCGGCGAGCAGGCCGAGGGTCAGTGCGTCGACCGGGCGGAGGGCGCTGTCGGTCTGCTCGCTGAAAGTGTTGACCATCATGACCACCGCCGTCATGTTCCGCCTGTTGAACGCCGCGCAGGTGCTGAATCCGCCGGTGCCGCCGTTGTGCCAGGTGATGCTCCGGCCACCGGGCAGCGCGTGGATGCTCCAGCCGAGCCCGATCCGCAGGTTCTGGTCCACGGTGAAGTGTGGGCGCTGGGTCAGTTCGATCGCGTCGCGCAACGGTGAGCGCTCCGGACGCAGTTGCGCGTCGAGATAGCGGAGCATGTCGTCGGCGGTGCTGAACATGGACGTGCCCGCGCCGCTGAGCACGCGGTCGTGCCAGTCGGGAACGGGCTCCCCCGCCAGATGCCCGACGGCCTTGCGGGAGGCCATGTCCGGCCTCAGCGTCGTCGTGGTGTCGGCCAGGCGCAGCGGCACGGCCACTCTCCGCCGCAGCAGCGCGTCCACGCCGTCGAAGGCCAGCGCCTGGCCGAGCAGCCCGTATCCGAGGTTCGAGTACTCGTAGGCGCTGCCCGGCTCGGTGCTCAGGGCCGTCTCGGCGAGACCCGCGGCCAGGTCGTCCAAGCTGTAGTGCGCGTACGGGTCGTAGGGGTCCGCATGCTCCAGGAGGTTCGGAGGCAGCCTGGGCAGACCGGAGGTGTGCGTCGCCAGGTCGGCCAGGGTGATCCGCCGGGGGCCTTTGCGCGGGACGGGGAACGCGGGCGGCAGGACGAGCGGCGAGTCGAGGCGGACCCTGCCCGCGCACACCTCGCGCGCGAGCGCCGTGGCGGTCAGCGTCTTGCCGATCGAGCCGAGCTGGAACACCGTCCTGCCGCCGGGCGCGGGGCCGCTCCTGGCCGCGCCCGCCACGTGTCGCCGTGCGCCGCGGATGGCTCCGCACACCACGCTCGGGCTGCCGGCGTCCAGCGCACGGTCCAGGTAACCCCGCACCCGCGCGCCCAGCTCGCCCTCGGCTGCGGTGGCGGCCCGCGGCATTAACGACACACCCACCCCGGCCGCCGTCGCGCCCAGGAACTTCCGTCGGTTCATGCACTCCTCCAAGAGTCGACCAAGACAGAAGTTACGTCATTACGTAATGTCGAAACAAGTTGAATGCCACTCCCGCTCGAGATCACTCACAGTCCGCGCACAGCGCGACCTCACCTCGCTGACGGGTGGCTTCCTTATCGCCGTTACCAGTCGGCCTTCGCCGACGCGAGCACCACCGAAGCGACGGCGCCCTGGTGAGAAAGGACATCACCGAGGGCAAGAGCGACGTCCCGCTGACGCTGCGCCTCACCGTCGTCGACGCCACCGACGGCTGCACGCCGGTCAAGGGGGCCGCCGTCGAGACAGGACACCGAACTCCTCTACACCGCGGGCCCGATCGGCCTGCGGCACGTCCAGGCGGGCGCCCGCGCGGTCCTGGAGGCGGGCGGTACGGCCACCGGGGCGGGCGCGCGGGCGCTGGCCGCCCTTGACGCCGACCTGCACGCGCGCGCGTGGAGCCCGCGGGGGAGTGCGGGCCTGCTCGCGGGGGCGCTGTTCCTGGGCGCACTGCCGGTCACGGCACGTGCTCGGGCGGCCTGACCCGGGCCTCCGCCCGGCGAGCGGCGGCCAGGCGCGCCGCCGGTCCCATCGCGTACGACGCGGCCAGCATGGCCCCGCCCAGCAGCAGCCAGCCCGGTGTCCCCCACTCCACCAGCAGGGTCGTCAGCAGGAGCGGGCCGAGGGTGCGGGCGACGGTGACGCCGGTCCCGAACAGGCCCTGGTACTCGCCGACGCGGCCTTGCGGAGCCAGGTCGAACGAAAGCTGCCAGGAACCCGCCGACTGGTCCATCTCGGCGACGACTTGAAGCACCGCGCCCACCACCAGGACTCCGACGGCCACCCACAGGGAGGCGCCCGCCGACAGCGCGAACACCACGCACGCGGCCAGCATCACCCACCCGGCACGCCGCACCGCGCGCGTGGCGGTGGCGAGCCCCGTGACGCCGCGCGCCGCCCTGACCTGGAACAGCATCACCGCACCGGTGTTGAGCACGAAGAGCGCGGAGACCAGCCAGGCCGGTGCCCCGGTCCGGCGGGTGATCCACAGCGGCAGGACGAGGCTGAGCAGCGGCAGCCGCAGCAGCAGCACGGTGTTGAGCAGCGCGACGACGGCGTACGGCCGGTCGCGCAGAACGCCCAGGCCGCCGCGTTTGCGCGCCAGCCCCGCTGACATAGGCGTCGGCCGCACGGACGGCAGCCGCAGCAACAGCCCCGCACACACCACGAAGCTCACGGCGTCCAGCGCGAACACCCCGAGATACGCCGCCCGCGTCCCGGCATGCAGCGCCAGCCCGCCCAGCCCCGCGCCCACCGCCAGACCGGCGTTGAGCGTCGACTGCAGATGAGCCAGCAGCCCGGTGCGCTCCCCGGCCGGCACCAGCCCCGCCAGCAGCGCCTGCCGGGCCGCCGCGAGCCCGGACTGCGCGGCGGCGTACGCGCACGCGGCCAGCACGAACGGCCAGAAGCCGCGCACAACCGTGAAGGACGCCACGGCGAGCCCCGTCGCGAGGGCCAGCAGCACCGCCGTACCGCGCGGCCCCCGCCGGTCGGCGAGCCGCCCCAGCCGACGGTCAGCCCGAGCCCCACGCGCGCGGGGGCGAGGCCGACGACCTGGGTGAAGTAGAGGGCCGACGTCGTGTAGTAGGCGCCGTCGCCGACCGAGTTGCTCAACTGGGCGCAGGCCAGGAGGCGTGGTGGCCCGGCGGGCGGGACGAGCGAGTTCGTCATGCCTGCGACACTAGGAACGAGGTGGGTCTCTCGGCAGGACCAATCTGCAGCCGTTTCAGTGGCCCAATTCGAGGACGCCGAACGGCAGTCCACCCCCGCCTGTCAGCCGTCCTCCAACACCTTCCCCAGCACCTCCAACGCCTCCGGATACACCTGCTCCCGGGGCGTCCCGTATCCCACGACGAGCCCCTGCGGCCGCCCCTCGCCGCCACCCGGCCCGTGCCAGTGCTCCCCCAGCCGCCCGAGCGCGAGCCCTTCCGCCGCCGCCCGCTCCAGCACCCGCGCCTCGTCGTCGACCTCCACCAGCGCGTGCAGCCCGGCCGCGATCCCGCGCACCCGCCGACGCGCTCCCAGTCGGTCCACAAGCCGGTCCCGGCGCCTGCGGTACCGCAGCCGGCAGGCCCGCACATGCCGGTCGTACGCATGGCTGTCGATCAGCTCGGCGAGCGCCAACTGGCCGATGGACTCGGTGTGATGGTCGCTGTGCAGCTTGGCATCGGCCACGGCGTCGACCAACTGCGGCGGCAGCACCATCCACCCGAGCCGCAGCGCCGGCCCCAAGGTCTTCGAGGCCGTCCCCAGATACGCCACCTGCCCCGGCGCCATCCCCTGCAACGCGCCCACGGGCTGGCGGTCGTAGCGGAACTCCCCGTCGTAGTCGTCCTCGACGATCAGCCCGCCACGCGCGCGTGCCCAGTCGGTGAGCGCCCGCCGCCGCTCGGGGTGCAGCGTCACACCGGTCGGATACTGATGCGCCGGCGTGACCACGACGGCCTCGCAGTCCCCCAACTCCTCCGCACAGGCCCCCCGTCCGTCCACCCGCACGGGCACGACGAGGCCCCCGTTGCGCCGCACCACCTCCCGATGGAACGGCAGCCCCGGATCCTCCATGGCGATGACGCCGCCCGCCAGCACGCGCGTGAGGAGCGCCAGCCCCTGCACATACCCGGAAGTGATCACGATCCGCTCCGGCGGCGCGATCACCCCACGCGCCCGCCCCAGGTACCCCGACAGCGCGGTCCGCAGCTCGAGACGACCGCGGGGATCGCCGTAGTCGTACGCCAAGGACGGCGCCGTGGCGATCGCCCTGCGCAGCGCCCGCAACCAGGCGGCCGCCGGAAACGCCCCCACGTCCGGACTCCCCGGCCGCAGATCAAAACGCGGCACACGCGCGCGTGCGGAGGCCTCCGGCGGTTCGGCGGCGAGGGCGGGCAGCGAGGCGACCCGGGTGCCCGAGCCCTGTCGCGCGGTCAGGTAACCCTCGGCGACGAGTTGGTCGTAAGCGGCCTTCACGGTGTTCCGCGAGATCCCGAGCTCGGAGGCGAGCCGCCGGGTGGCGGGCAACCGGGCCCCGGGTGCCAGCCGCCCGTCCCGCACGGCATCACGCAGGGCACGCTCGAGCCCCGCCCGATGCCCTTCAGCCGCGGCGACTTCCAGATGCAGGTCCACACCAACCCCCCAGGGGCGCGGGGCTGTATCGATATGCGGCTCCGCCGCGCGGGCGCGACAAGCCCCCACGACCCGCAGACCGCGACGATGGCCGAACACCCCTCTGGGCATCCGGCCATCAATCACACATCAGCCCTTAAGAGAGGCCATCCAGCTCTCCACCTCATCCGACCGCCGAGGAAGCCCAGCCGACAGATTCCGGTTCCCGTCCTCCGTCACCAGAATGTCGTCCTCGATCCGCACCCCGATCCCCCGGTACTCCTCCGGCACCGTCAGATCGTCGGCCTGGAAGTACAGCCCCGGCTCGACGGTCAGCACCATGCCCGCCTCCAGCGTGCCGTCGACATACGACTCCACGCGCGCGGCGGCGCAGTCATGGACGTCCATGCCGAGCATGTGCCCGGTCCCGTGCAGCGTCCAGCGCCGCTGGAGACCGAGCTCCAGCACCCGCTCCACCGGTCCCTCGACCAGCCCCCACTCGACCAGCTTCTCGGCGAGCACCCGCTGCGAGGCGTCATGGAAGTCCCGGTACTTCGCGCCCGGCTGCACGGCCGCGATACCGGCCTCCTGGGCCTCGTACACGGCGTCGTAGATCTTCTTCTGGGTCTCGCTGTAGCGGCCGTTGATCGGCAGCGTGCGCGTGACGTCGGCGGTGTAGTACGTGTGCGTCTCGACGCCCGCGTCGAGCAGCAGCAGGTCACCCGAGCGCACGGGCCCGTCGTTGCGCACCCAGTGCAGCGTGCAGGCGTGCGGGCCGGCGGCGCAGATGGAGCCGTAGCCGACGTCGTTGCCCTCGACGCGCGCGCGGAGGAAGAAGGTGCCCTCGATATAGCGCTCGCTCGTCGCCTCGGCCTTGTCGAGGACCTTCACCACGTCCTCGAAGCCGCGAACCGTCGAGTCGACGGCCTTCTGCAGCTCGCCGATCTCGAACTCGTCCTTGACCAGCCGCGCCTCGGACAGGAAGACCCGCAGCTCCTCGTCACGCTCGGCGGTGACCTTGTCGGTCAGCGCGGCCTCGATGCCGGAGTCGTAGCCGCGGACGACGCGCACGGGACCCGTCGCCTCACGCAGCTTGTCGGCCAGCTCGCGCACGTCGGAGGCGGGGATGCCGTACAGCTTCTCCGCCTCGGTGAGGGAGTGCCGGCGGCCGACCCACAGCTCGCCCTGGCCGGAGAGCCAGAACTCGCCGTTCTCGCGATCAGAGCGGGGCAGCAGGTAGATCGTCGCCTCGTGGCCGTCCGCGACCGGCTCCAGGACGAGCACGCCGTCCTCGGTCTGGTTGCCCGAGAGGTACGCGTACTCGACGGACGCGCGGAAGGGGTACTCGGTGTCGTTCGAGCGGGTCTTCAGGTTGCCCGCCGGGATCACCAGGCGCTCGCCCGGGAAGCGGGCGGACAGCGCGGCACGGCGGGCGGCCGTCTCGGCGGCCTGCGGGATCGGCTCCAGATCGCGCAGCTCGGTGTCGGCCCAGCCGGACTTCATGTTCTCGGCGAGCTCGTCGGACACACCCGGGTACAGGCCGTTCTTGCGCTGCTTGATGGGCTCCTCGGTCTCCGGGGTCTCCGGGGTCTCCGGGGTGAGCTCGTCGGCCACGGTCATCCTCCTCGATACGGCATTCGACCCCGTCCATCGTACGGTCGCGCACACGAGGACCCGGGGGCGCGGGAGGAGCCGCCCGCCTCTGCTATGGCGCAGGCCACGCGCCTGTTATGGGTGGGCACCGAGGGCCACGAGCCGCTACTCGAAGCGCGCCGCCAGCAGGACGACGTCCTCGTCACCGCCCGACCGGTCCACCCCGTCCGGCAGCACGGTCCGCAGCACGTGGTCGACGACGGCGTCCGGATCGTGCCGGATCGCCCTCGGCACCCCGGCGGCCGCCGCGTGCAGCCGGGCGAAGGCGCGGTCGGTGGCGTCGCCGGTGCGGTGCAGCAGCCCGTCGGTGTACAGCAGAACCGTCTCTCCGGCTTCGGCGGTCAGCTCCACGCTCGGCGCCTCCCAGCAGGCCAGCATGCCCAGCGGGGCGGAGACGGAGGTCTCCACGAACTCCGTGCGCCGCTCGCCGATCAGCAGCGGCGGGGCGTGTCCGGCGCCGGCAAGCGTGATCTTGCGCAGGGCGGGCTCGCAGTAGGCGAACAGGGCGGTGGCGGAGCGGGCGGGCTCGGTGAGCCGGAGCAGCAGTTCCAGGTCGGACAGGACCGCGACCGGGTCCTCGCCCTCCATCACGGCGTACGCCCGCAGGCTGGCCCTGAGCCGTCCCATCGCGGCGACCGCGCTGGGCCCGGACCCGGTCACCGAGCCGACCGCGAGGCCGAGCGCGGCGTCCGGCAGCGGCAGCGCGTCGTACCAGTCGCCGCCCCCGCGCGGGCTGGTGCGGTGCCGGGCCGCGAGCTGGACGCCGACCACGCGGGGCAGCCGGGAGGGGAGCAGTTCCTCGGTCATCGTCCGCATGCACGCGCGCGTGCGCTCGACTTCGAGCAGTCGGGCCAGGTGCTCGGTGGCGTAGCGGGTGTACAGGCCGATGAGGTGGCGCCGGCGCTCTGCCGGCTCGGCGGGCTCGTCGTACAGCCACACGGCGGCGCCGAGGCGGCCGGCGGCTTCGGTGGCCAGGGGGAGGGCGTAGCTGGCGGCGTAGCCGAGGCGGGCGGCGACCTCGCGGTGGCGGGGGTCGAGTCCGTCCTCGGAGAGCAGATCGGGCTGGGCGATCTCGCCGTCGCCGCCGGGCAGTCCGTCGAGGATCCGCCCGTACGACATCGCGCTGCGCGGCACGGTCTCGATGTGCCCGAGGTCCGCGCGGGCGAGGCCGAGGCCGATGGTGGTGTCCGGGCCCAGTCCGTCCGCCGGTTCCAGGACGACGAGTCCGCGCGGGGCGCCGACGAGGGCGGATCCGGCGCGCAGCAACTCCTCCAGGGCCTCGGCGAGCGCGTTCGTGCGGGCCAGCCGTTCGGTGAGTTCGTGGAGGGTCGTCAGGTCCGAGACCCAGCCGGCCAGGCGGTCCTGGAGGAGCGCGCCGGGTGCGTTCGGCGGGGCCACCGCCGGGGTGCCCGTGGGCGCGGGCGCGACAGTGTGTGCGGGTGAGGGAACCGTTGAATCGATTCCGGCCACTTTCGAAGGGTGAGGGGCGTTCATGGCGTCCGGCTTTCCGACCGGTGCGTATTGCTCAAAAGCATCGCAAACCCCCATGTCATTCTGCGCCGCTAGCAGTGTCTCCACATGTACACGCACTCGTGAGGGGATGTCCAGCATTGTCCTGCCGGGATTCCTGGTGTCCGTGGGTAACCGGAGTACTCCTCGTAGACCTCTTGCGCAAAGGCAAAGTTGGCTTAAAACTGCCTCAGGGAACGGGCTATTGCGGTCGACTGGTTTCGCTCCACGGAGCGTCACAGCGGTCGTGATGGGTACGTACTCGGTGAAGGCCAGGGGTGGTTGACAGCCACCCGGAACCTGGTGCCGGACCCGGGCGTCTTAGCCACCGACGATCGTGCCCCATCCTCCCGTGGCGGAGGCGAAGAGAAATACGCGCGACGGCAAAACGCCAGACTTCGCCACCCCACGCCACGCCCATGCTTTTGATGGACGCAGTATGGACGAGGCTGCCGCGGAAGCAGCCAAACGCTCGACCCATAGGGGTTTCCCTTGCCCAGGGCAGGGGTGTGATGCGCCAACAGGTACGCACAGTGAAGTGATCGACACATGGTGTGATGTGGTCCACGGTGTTGCCAGCGGTGCAACGGAAAGGAACGAGCGCTCATGCGCGAGATCCTCGGAAGGCGACGCAGGCTCCTGCGCGGTGACGGGAGGCCTGAGCTGATCAGCGCGGCCCTGACCTTCGCGACGGAATGGCAGTGGCCCGTACTCCCGGGAGTGACGACGCACCCGCAGGGGCACTCCCGCTGCGGCTGCCCCGACCCGGAGTGCACGGTTCCCGGTGCCCACCCCTTCGATCCCGGGCTCCTCGCGGCCACCACCGACGAGCGCATGGTGCGCTGGTGGTGGGGCAACCGGCCCGCGGCGCCGATCATCCTCGCCACCGGCGGCAAGGCGCCCTGCGCGGTCAGCCTCCCCGCCCTGCCGGCCGCTCACGCACTGACCGCCCTCGACCGCATGGGCATGCGCCTCGGCCCGGTCATCGCCTCGCCCGCGCGCTGGGCGATCCTGGTCAAGCCGTACTCCATGGAACAGCTCGGCGAACTGCTGTACGCCAAGGACTTCGTCCCCGGCTCCCTGCGCTTCCACGGCGAGGGCGGCTATCTCGCCCTGCCCCCGTCCGAGACGGGCCAGGGCCCGATCACCTGGCAGCGCGCCCCGCTGCCCGGATCGGCCTCTCCGTGGGTGCCGGATGTGGAGGCCGTGGTCGACGCCGTGGTCGAGGCCCTCACTCGTACGGGTGTGAGCGCCCCCGAGTTGTAGGGGTCTGCGGCGTGCGCGGAACGGAGCACACCCGCATGGTCGTTATCTTCCGGATATGCCGCGTCATTCCAGGGGAAAAAGGGCACCGTCGTCACATCGCCGCGGGCCGAACCAGCGAAGAGTCCGTCTGATCGCCCTCGCGTCCGTCGCGGCGGCCGCCGTGGCGCTGCCACTGGCCTGGGCGGCCGCCGGCCAGGTCGTCGAGGCGGGCCGGGCCGCCGTGGGCACCTCCGCGCGCGACGCCGTACGGCCCGCCCCGCCCGCCCCGAAGGACGGCACCGCGCGTCCGTCCCCGCACGGTGACGCCAAGGCGCCCACGGCCACGCCCACCGACTCCCCGGTCCTGCTCGACCTGGGTCTTTCCACCGCGGTGCGCTGCGGTCCCGAACTCACCTCGCCCGAGGGCGTCGAGGCGCAGACCTGTGTCCTCACCCAGGGCGAGGACACCTGGGCGCGGACCTACTACCGCAATGCGACCGGCGGCGCGCTGGACTCCGTACTGAGCCTCATGGGGCCCGGTGGACGCACGGTGCAGATGCGCTGTGCGGTGGGCGCCGGTGACGAGCCGGGTACGTGTGAGACGCCCCGGCAGCGCACGCGCGCGGGCATGGACGCCTACTCGGCGGTCACGGAGTTCGCCGAGCGGGCCGGACGCGGGGCGCTGCTGCTGCGCGCCACCAGCAACTCCGCGCCGGACAATTCCGGGGCGTCCGCAGGCGGTTGACGAACGACGTCATTCCGTAAACGCGCGCGTATATGGAAAGACCCGGTTGCTGGCGACGGGGGATGCACCAGCAACCGGGCTAATGGAACGGTAACAAGAGATCGGCGGTTCGCAAATTCGATCCGGGCTTTCAAGTCACGGATTCCCTTGCTCCGCAGGGGAGTTGTGATCGGATTCACCCCTCCCGGACGGGCCGGTTCGGCTGAACGACGGTTCAGCCGAACCCGATCTCCGCGGCCGGTGTCAGCTCAGCGTGACCTGCCGGTTGGTCAGGCCGCCGCGCGCGCGACGCTCGTCCGCCGTGAGCGGAGCGTCCGTGGCCAGGGCCGTGGCGAGGCGCTCGGCGAACTCGGCGGCCGGCTTTTCCACATCCTCGGCGCCGACGCCGCTCGGCAGGTCCCACACCGGCACGGTGAGGCCGTGAGCGCGGAAGGAACCCACCAGCCGGGTGCCCTCGCCGAGGTTCGACCTGCCCGCCGCGTGCAGCCGCGCGAGGGCGTCCAGAAGCTGCTCCTCGGGGTGCGGCATGACCCAGCGCAGGTGGTTCTTCTCCGGCGTCTGGCACCAGTAGGCGGCGTCCACGCCGGTCAGCTTCACCGTCGGGATGGCCGCGGCGTTGGCCCGCTCCAGGGAGGCGGCCACCTCCGGAGTGGCGTTCTCCGCGTCCGGGACCCAGAACTCGAAGCCCGAGTGCACAACTGGCTCGAACGTGCCTTCGGGGTCGAGCAGATCCTGCAGCCGCGGACCGTCGGCGGGGGCGCGGCGGCCCTGGACCGGGGTGCCGGGCTGGGCGGCGAGGGCCTGCTGGAGGGTGTCGGCGAGGTCGCGGCTAATGTCGCCCGACGCCGTGTCGTTCTGCAGGCCGAGCAGCACCGTGCCGTCGTCGCGGCGCAGGGCCGGCCAGGCCATCGGCAGCACGGTGGCCAGCGTGACCGACGGGACGCCCTCGGGGAGGCCGCCCTTCAGGGGCAGCTCGACGGTGGCGGCGGGCACCAGCTCGCGCAGGGCCACCCAGTCGCACTCGCTGGGCAGCCCCTCGAACGGACGCTGCACCAGCTCGGTCACGGCCTGCGCGGCGGCCCGGCCGTGACAGGCCTTGTAGCGCCGGCCGCTGCCGCAGGGGCAGGGCTCGCGCGCGCCGACGACCGGGATCTCTCCGTCAACGATCTGCGGGCGCTTGGCCTTGGTCTGGACTCGCTTCTTGGCCATCGTGGGTGTCTCCCGGTTACGGCTCGTCTGGTACGGCGCGAGCCTAGCCGTTCGCGCCATGGCCGACGGGAGGCTGTGGACAACCCACCGGGTCGTGCCGGGAGAAGGGCCGGTTCGGAGGCAGGAACAGGGCCTGTGCCGAGACCGGTGCCCTCAGTCAGTCCATGTCGTCGAAGGCGTCCGCGAAGTCGAGGCCGGATATCGCGCCCATCGACGGCGCCGCGACGCGCGTAGCGAAGTCGTCCCGTCGGTGCCCCGCGTCCGGATCGTGCACGTCGTCGTGGACCACGACCCAGACCGTGACCTCGCCGCGGGCGTCGTCCCTGACGCCCCAGTCGTCGGCGAGGGCGGTGATGATGTTCAGCCCACGGCCGCCGTGTGCGGTGACCGAGGGCGTGGCCGGAGCGGGGCGGGTGGGTCCGCCGCCGTCCGTCACCTCCACCGTGAGCCTGCCGCCCGCGTCCACGCGCCACGCCGCCCGGACGTCGCCGTCCCCGGAGAGCGCGTCACCCAGTGGCCGGCCGTGTTTGCACGCGTTGCTCAAGAGTTCGGAAAGAATCAGTACGGCATCGTCGATGACCGATTCCGCCACGCCGCCCCTGCGCAACTGAGCGCGCATACGGTGTCTCGCTTCCCCCACGCCCGCAGGACCATGGGGAACGGCCATGCTCGACGACGTGGGCACCTCCTGTGCCACCACCAACGCCACCCCCGAGACCTCCTTTGCCCCACGCCACGGTGTGGATGCCCCATTGGCCTGTACCGGAAACCGGCCAATCAATGTCCGGTGACGCATTCGCAACGATCGAATACGGACCGAACGCGCCGGTGCACTCCCTGTAATCGAGACGGCTGGAATTTTTCGGTGTGGCCGATAGGGGAGGATGGGGCTGGAGAGGTTGTGGGGTCAAGAGGTTGTGCAGGGATTGAAGGGGTTTTAGGGGTTTCCCTGCATGACGTTTGCTCCGGGCATCGGCGTTGCGCCTGCGTCGCTGCGAGCACGCGCGCGTGCGCGTTGCGTCTGGATCGCCCGCGGGCACGCGCGCGGGCGGGTCAGCGCCCGAGCTGGTCCAGCACCGCGCGCGGGCGGTTGGTGATGATGGCGTCGACGCCCAGCTCGACGCAGAGATCGACGTCCTCCGGCTCGTTCACGGTCCACACGTGCACCTGGTGGCCGGCTCGCTTCAGGCGCTCCACATACGCCGGGTGATTGCGCACGATCCGGATCGAGGGGCCCGCGATATGAACCCCCGCCGGCAGCCGCCCGTCCCGCAGCCTCGGTGAGACGAACTGCATCAGATAGACCGTCGGCATCATCGGCGACGCGGCACGCACGCGGTGCAGCGAGCGCGCCGAGAAGCTCATCACGCGCACCGGGGAGTCGCCGGCCGAGGCGGGCGCGTCGAGCCCGAAACGCTTCAGCAGGTGCAGCAGCCGCTCCTCGACCTGCCCCGCCCAGCGGGTCGGGTGCTTGGTCTCGATCGCCATCTCCACGCGCCGCCCCGCGTCGGCGACGAGCTCGAGGAGGCGCTCCAGGGTCAGCACGGAGGTGTCCTCGGGATCCTCCGGCCGGAACTCCCAGTCGGGCTCCTCGGTCCGGTTCTTCCAAGAGTCGCGGTTCTTGCGGGAGCCGAAGTCCAGGGCGGCGAGCTCGGCGAGCTCCAGGGCCGAGACCGCGCCGCGACCGTTGGACGTACGGTTGACACGGCGGTCGTGTACGCAGACGAGGTGGCCGTCCGCGGTCAGCCGTACATCGCACTCGAGGGCGTCCGCACCGTCCTCGATCGCCTTCTTGTACGCGGCCAGGGTGTGCTCGGGAGCGTCTTCGGAGGCTCCGCGGTGGGCGACGACTTGGATCTGGTGCTGCCGTGCGTGGGTCACCGCGTCATGGTGCCACCGCACGGGGGTGGACGTGCGACCGGAGCAGTTTCGGGAGCGCTGGGATTGCGTCCGTTTAGTCGCACATAACCTATATAAAGGGTGGTCGTGGACGCACAGCGACCGCTTATGGTGCTCTGACGGCCTGTGGGAAAAGCTGACGGCATACAAAAGTCATGCACAGCCGCCGCGCACCGGCCATGAACAAGCGTGAACGGGCGTGACCGAGTGCGACCGCCGACAAACAGCCGTGGATCGAGGAGAGAAGCTGTGAGCACCGAGAACGAGGGCGCCGCGGTACCCCCGGCCCCGTCCGCACCCCCCGTGCCGGCGGATGCTCCTGCTCCTCCGGCATCCCAGGAGCGCCCGGCCCCCGAGCCCGACGCCGCCCCGACCACCCAGCTCCCGCCGGTGCCGGACGGTGCCCCGGCGAACTCGAACGGCACACAGCCCTACGGTGCGCAGGGGGCCGGGGCCGGGGCGCAGCCGCCGGCTTCCAACGGCGTACAGCCGCCGGCCACGCAGCCGCCGGCTTCCAGTGGCGTACGGCCACCCGCCGCGCAGCCGCCCGCCGCCTCGGCCGCGGCGAACGGTGCGCAGCCGCCGGAGTCCCCGGAGTCCGCTGCCCAGGCCCACTCCTCTCAGCCCTACTCCTCCCAGCCCCATTCCTCCCAGCCTCCCGTCTCTCAGCCGACCGTCTCCCAGGGGTCGGCCCCCGATGCCTCCTGGCCGCCTCCGCCGCCGCCCGGGACGCCGCCGTATGCCGAGATGGGTGCCGTCGCGGGTGGTGCCGGTGCGGGTGGTGCGGCCGGTGGTGGCGGTATGGGTCCCGGTTGGGGTGCCGGTTGGGGTGCCGCCCACCAGCAGCCGGCGCCGAAGTCCGGCCGCGGGCGCGGCGGGCTGCTCGCCGGGGTCCTCATCGCCGCGCTGGTCGCGGGCGGTGTGGGGGGCGGCCTCGGCTACACCCTGGCCAAGAACGACAACACGACCTCCTCGACGACCGTCTCCGCCTCCGACAGCGGCGGCTCCATCAAGCGCGACCCGGGCACCGTCGCCGGCGTCGCCGCCAAGGCGCTGCCGAGCACCGTCACCATCCAGGCCGAGAGCAGCGCGGGCGAGGGCGGCACCGGCACCGGCTTCGTCTTCGACACCGAGGGCCACATCGTCACCAACAACCACGTGGTGGCCGACGCGGTCGACGGCGGCAAGCTCACGGCGACATTCCCCAACGGCAAGAAGTACGACGCCGAGGTCGTCGGCCACGCACAGGGCTACGACGTGGCGGTCATCAGGCTCAAGAACGCCCCGTCCGGCCTCAAGCCGCTGACACTCGGCGACTCCGACAAGGTGGCGGTCGGCGACTCCACGATCGCGATCGGCGCCCCCTTCGGGCTGTCCAACACCGTCACGACGGGCATCATCAGCGCCAAGAACCGCCCGGTGGCCTCCAGTGACGGCCGCGGCAGCAACGCCTCCTACATGAGCGCCCTGCAGACGGACGCCTCGATCAACCCCGGCAACTCCGGCGGCCCGCTGCTGGACGCGCAGGGCAACGTGATCGGCATCAACTCGGCGATCCAGTCCGCCGCCAACGGCCTCGGCGGCACCGGCCAGGCCGGCTCGATCGGCCTCGGCTTCGCCATCCCGATCAACCAGGCCAAGTACGTCGCCCAGGAGCTGATCAGGACCGGCGAGCCCGTCTACGCCAGGATCGGCGCCTCCGTCTCCACGCAGGACACCACCGACGGCGCCCAGATCATCGAGGAGCGCAACGGCGGCTCGGACCCGATCGAGCCGGGCGGCCCCGCCGACAAGGCCGGCCTCCAGCCCGGCGATGTCATCACCAAGCTCGACGACCGGGTGATCGACTCCGGCCCGACCCTGATCGGCGAGATCTGGACGCACAAGCCCGGCGACAAGGTCACGATCACCTATGAACGTGACGGCAAGTCCAACACGGTCGAACTCACCCTGGGGTCACGCAAGGGCGACGGCTGACAGCCGACGCGAGGACGGCCACGCGCGCGTGGCCGTCCGCCCCCCTTTCCCGCACCGGCGGCGACCATGTCCATGCACCCGGATGGACTATCGTGCCTTCTCGACCTGGACTGTTCGCGATTGGGAAGCACATGCGCGACGGGGAAGCAGAGAAGGGGGGCGGACTCGCGGTGTCCGATCTTGGGCGGCTCGTCGCCGACCGATACCTGCTGGTGGAGCGAGTGGGCAGCGGCGGCATGGGCACCGTGTGGCGGGCCGAGGACCGGTTGCTCGGCCGTCATGTCGCGCTGAAGAAGCTGCACATCCCGCCGCACCTCCAGGACGACGAGATCCGGACCCTCTACGAGCGCACCCGCCGTGAGGCCCGCAGCGCCGCCCGGATCGCCCATCCCAACGTGATCGTGGTGCACGACGTGCTCGACGACGAGGGCCTGCCGTGCATCGTCATGGAGTACATACCCTCGCGCACACTGAGCGACGTACTGAAGGAGCGCGGCACCCTGCCACCCGCCGAGGCCGCACGGATCGGCCGCGCGATGGCCTCTGCCCTGCGCGCCGCCCACGACGCCGGGGTCCTGCACCGGGACGTCAAGCCCGCCAACGTGCTGCTGGGCGACGACGGGCGGATCGTCCTCACCGACTTCGGGATCGCCATGGAGTCGGGCACGTCCTCGCTGACCAAGCCCGGCGAGTTGATCGGCTCCATCGGCTACCTGGCGCCCGAGCGGCTGCGCGGCGCGCATCCCGAGACCGGCCCCGCCAGCGACCTGTGGGCCCTGGGGGCGACGCTGTACCAGGCGGTCGAGGGCCGGGCCCCGTTCCGCCGCGGCACCGCGATCGAGACGGCGTACGCCATCGCCACGGACTCCCACGAGCCCCCGCGCAACGCCGGTGAGCTGACCCCGGTGATCGCGGGCCTGCTCGTCAAGGATCCGGATCAGCGTATGGACGTGCACGAGGTCGAACGCCGCCTGGCGGACATGACCGGCACCCGAACCGCTCCGACAGAGTCGGCCCCACGCCGGGCCAGGGCCGACGACCCCACGCTGCCCACACCTGCACCCACGGCACGAACCGAGCGAACGGACGGCGGCGGCAGCGGCAGGCGCCGCCGTACGGTGCTGTGGTCGGTCCTGGCGGTGACGCTGGTGGCCTGTGTGGCGGGCGGCGCGCTGTGGTGGCCCAGGACCGGCACCGAAAGACCATCGGCCCAACCATCGGCGACCGACACGACCACCCCTTCTCCCGGCCCCACCGCCACCACCCCACCCCCGGTGCCCACCGGATACCACCTCGAAGAGGTGCACAGCGGCCTCTCGGTCCCGGTGCGGGACGGCTGGAAGCGCAAGACGCTGCCCGGCGGTGAGGTCGCGTACATAGACCCCTCCCGCCTGGTGGGCCTGCGGGTCAACGTCGTCGAGTTCGCGGGCACGGACCCCGTACAGCACTGGCGGGAGACGGAGGAGGACCAGACCCGACGCGACAACCCCGGCTACGAACGCGTGCGGATGACCTCGACGACCTTCCGGGGCCGACCCGCCGGGTACTGGGAGTTCACCTTCGACGGCAGGGCACGGGAGTACCGCGCGGCGGAACTGGCCTTCGCGAGCAGCGACGGCACCCAGTACGTGATCTACCTGTCCGCACCGAACGCCCAATGGCACGAGTACCGCCCGGCCTTCGAAACAGCCACCAACGGCGCCCGCCTCACCACCGCCCCCTGACACCACGCGGGCCCGGTACGCTGTACCCGCTCCGCCCTGGCGGACCGGAGCGAAGGTGGGTTGCCCGAGCGGCCTAAGGGAACGGTCTTGAAAACCGTCGTGGCGCGAGTCACCGTGGGTTCAAATCCCACACCCACCGCCCGATGAGCAGTGAGAACGGCTCTTGACCTGGCTGCCAGGCCAAGGGCCGTTCGCGCGTCTGAGTAGCTGTACTCATGAGTGGCCCCGGCCCCGGCAGCATGCTGAACGGCATGCGGGGGAGTGAGCCGTCGGTCGGACGGCAGGTCGGGGTCAGTGTGGCGCTTGTTGTCATCGACCTGATGGTCATCGCCTGGTTGGTGATCATCCAGTACGGGATGACCGCCTGGGCCGACAGCTACGACAGCGCCAATCCGCCCAGCGCGCCCAAGGAGGCGTTGCGGGGGATGTGGATCCTGGCCGGGGGCGCGGCCGTCACGGGCGGTGGCCTTCTCGTCCTGGGATGGCGCATCGCCGGCGTCGTTCAGATCGTTGTCCTGGGAGCCGGAGCGCTGCTACTCGCCTCCTACGCCGGTCCTTGAAGCCCGCAGCAGCCGCAACTGCCCGATCTCCGCCACGTTCTTCATCAGCTCGGCATTCACCCAGCCGATCATGTGCGCCACGGTGTACTGCGGGTCATTCGCCGAGGGAAGCGACGCGGCGGCCTCCAGGTCGCCGTCGTCGAGTCCGTCCAGTGCCGTCAGCCACTGTGTGCGCAGGTCGCGCAGCCACGCGACGGTCGCCTCCCCCTCGCCGGGCCAAATGACGTCGGTCCGCTCCCGGGGCGGCCGGCCCCGCAGGCGGTCCGTGGCCACGCTCCACCACCAGCCGATGTGCCAGCTCAGCCAGGCGATGGTCGGCACCGGGACGGGGTCGGGCTCGGTCTCCGCCCAGTCCGGCACCCAGGTGCCGTCGGCGGCCCGGCGCACCGTCCAGCAGTGCGGTCCCGGCTCCCACAGGAAGTCCTCGGGCCGGAGCCGATCGAGGTGGTACTCGAACAGCGCCCACGTCAGGTCGAACTGCCGGCGCAGCAGGTCACGTCGGGAATCACTCACGGGCCGACCCTGGCATACGGCCTCCCCGCGGCGGCAAGCCGATTTCCCGCACGCGGCCGGCCCCCAAGCCTCCGGCCCCCGGTCCCCAGCCCTCGGGCCTCGGACCCCAGCCCTCAGCCCCGCCCCCCGGCCCCCAGCCCTCAAGCCGCTCAAAGCTCGCAGTCCCGCGCCAGCCCCTCCCAATCGACCTCCCGCAGCGCATCCTCCGCGTCGCAGCCGGACGGCACATGCGTGGTCGGCTGGAACCAGATGATCGTCAGGGCGGAGCGGTGCAGGACCGGGTCGTGGGCGCGGTCGAGGGCCGTGGAGCGGAAGACACCCACGCAGGCCACGGCCGGCAGCACCTCGACCGGTCCGAACGCGCCCGCGTACTGGTCGGGATATTCGCGCGGCGGCGGCACGAGGTGCACCGGCACGGAAGGGTGGTCCCCCTCCGCGGTGCGGAGGAGGCTCTTGATCGTCATGTCGTTGACCACCTTGCAGGGGTAACCCTCCAGCATCCCGCCGTACGTCGAGGAGAACCGCAGCTCGGAGAGGTCGAGCGAGCGGCCGGACGTGAGGACGACGCGCGTCAGCGACATGGTCGGCGCTTTGGACGTCGTCTTAGGGCGGTGGTGCATCGAGCTCCCGTGAATTTCCGGGCCGTTCAGTGGGCGGGCTTCTGCAGTAGGCCGACTTCTGCAGTAGGCCCGCTTCTGCAGTAGGCCGACTTCTGACTTCGTCAGGGCCGGTGCCCCGTCATCCGCGCCGCCGACGCGATCGTCGCGCGGGCCTCCCGTTCCGTCAGGCCGGTGTTGAGGGCCGCCTCGACGAGGGGGTCGACGAGGGCGGGGCCGATGCCGTCCTCGTAGGCCCGGCAGGCGGCCCAGAACAGGCGGGTGTTGCGCTGGCCCTCGTGGGCGGCGAGCACGAACTGGACGAGCCCCTGGCCGTGGCCGCCGGTCGACGGGGGCGCGGGGTGGTGCGCGCGGGGTGGGGGGAGCAGAAGGCGCAGGAGGGCGCGCGGGCAGGGCGCGGGGCCGATGTGGGCCGTGCCGGGGGCGGTGCTGTAGACGCCGTGGTCGGTGCGGGAGCCGGGGCCGACGAGGTAGCCGCCGGCGCCGCGGATGTCGATGCCGGGGGCCAGACGGCCCGCTGAGTTGGGGACGACGATGTCGGCCGGGCCGGTCAGCCACAGGTGGCGACCGCCGCTCGGGGTCAGTACGACGACCGTGGGCGGGATCGTGAACAGGTGGCGCAGTGCCAGTTCGCGCAGGGCGGCCGAGGAGTCCGTACCGGATTTGGTGTCGAGGTCGATGCCGATCAGGTGGTGCGGGGGCAGGCCGCACGCGATGCCGTAGCCCGTCGCCCAGGGGGCTGCGGCGAAGAGTTCGCGGATGCGGGCGGGGTCGGAGGAGGCGTCGTAGACCCCGTGTCCGAAGCGGCCGCACTCGCCGTGGCAGGGCGCGGGGTCGGGGTCGTCGCGGTGCGGGGAGCGCAGGGCCGGGAGCTTCGTCCGGGACAGGGGGATGACGGCCAGTCCGCGTTCGGCGGCTGACAGGGCGTGTGCGAGGGCCAGCGTCGTGGCCTGCCGGTCGGTGGTGGCCATGCCTCCATGTTCGTACGGATGTTCGAAAAAGGAAAGAGGGATTGGCCGCGATCCGCCGCCGACGCGCCGGTCGACGCGGATTGGCCGGAAGCGTGCCGGAACCTTTCCTTCCTTGTGCGGCTTGGGGTGGAGGTGTCCGTACTGCCCTGGCCTGGGAGTCAGAAGTGGCGAAAGGGGTTTATCGACTTGTCATCACGCTTGAGGGCGAATCGGGGCTTCCGGGGTGGTTCGCCGGGGATTCGGTGGGCAACTCTGATCTCGCGACGTCGTGAACGACTCCGGGGCGGACGGCCAACTGCCTTGGAACATGCCGTACTTCATGCACCACCAATGCGTCCGGCGGGGAGCCTGGGCGCACCTGTTCTGGAGGAACAACATGGCAAGCATCCGTACCGCCCGCGTCATCGCGGCCGTCTCCGCCCTTCCGCTCGCCGTCGCCCTCTTCTCCGGCGTCGCGACGGCGGACAACGGCGCCATCGCGGACGACGGATCCAGCGCGGCTGTCACGAACGCCGCTCAGGGCCTCATCGGCAGCGGGGTCGGTGGCGACAACTGGGGCAACTCGTCCACGACCCAGCAGCAGGCGACCGGCTCCGGTGCCTCGAACCAGAGCAACACCGCCCAGGTCAACGGTTCCGCCTTCACGTCGGTCAACCAGGGCAACGACAACACGTCGGTCAACTTCACTCCGCTCTGGTGGTGAGCTGAGGGGGTCGGTGCCCAGGTGCTCAGGCATCGGCCCCCTCGGAACTGTGGGTGTGCTGTGGGGTGTAACGCGTCTGCGCGGTGGTACTTCGGTGCCGCCGCGCAGGCGTTTTCGGGTGTTCCCGGTGGCCTTGACAGTGGTCTGCATCTGACGGACAGTCAGAAACCCTCCCAGGGCTTCTCGGAACTTCCCGAGAACAAGTGGGAACCGGATCGGCGGTCGCGGTGTACCAGAAGTGTCAGTGCGATGCGCGGTGGCGATGCGGACGAGGGGGCGACGGTGAGCTACGGGCCGGGGGTGAGCCACGAGGTGGCGGTGGACGAGGAGTTCGAGAAGCGGCTGAAGGCCTACGAGGGCCGGCCCGCCGCGGTGGCACGGTCGGGCAAGGACCCGGTCAACGCACCCATGATCCGCCACTGGTGCGAGGCGATGGACGACACCAACCCGGCGTACGCGGGCCCGGATGCCATCGCACCGCCCACGATGCTCCAGGTGTGGACCATGGGCGGCCTCTCCGGCCATACGGGACGTGCGCACGCCTACGACGAGTTGCTCGGCCTGCTCGACGAGGCGGGCTACACCTCGGTGGTCGCCACGGACTGCGAGCAGGAGTATCTACGGCCCCTGCGGCCCGGGGACGAGATCACCTTCGACTCGGTCATAGAGTCGGTGTCGGAGCGGAAGACGACGAAGCTCGGCACAGGGCACTTCGTCACCACCCGCATGGACCTCCGAGTCGGCCCCGACCTCGCCGGCACCCACCGTTTCCGCATCCTCAAGTACGCGCCGATACGGCGGACAGGGGCGCCGCCGGGCCGGCAGCAGAGGCCGTCGTCGCAGCCGGAGCAGGAGGCGAAGTCGTCGCAGCCGGCCCCGCGACACAAGCCCGCTCGCCCTCGCCCCGTCGTCAACCGGGACAACGCCGGCTTCTGGGAGGGCGTCCGGCGGCGCCGGCTGCTCATCCAGCGCTGCACCGGCTGCGGCGGCCTGCGCCACCCCTGGCTGCCGGGCTGCAACGCCTGCGGTGGGACGGACTGGGACACGGTCGAGGCGAGCGGCGAGGGGACGGTCTATTCCTACATCGTGATGCACCACCCGCCCTTCCCGGCCTTCGACCCTCCCTACGCGGTCGGCCTGATCGAGCTGGCCGAGGGCGTGCGGATGATCGGCAACGTGCTGGGGGTGCCGTGCGACAAGGTACGGATAGGGCTGCCGGTGCGGCTCGAATTCCAGGAGCACGACGAGGAGTTGGTGCTGCCGGTCTGGCGCGCTCAGGACGGGATGGCTCAGGACGGGATGGCTCAGGACGGGACGGCTCAGGGCGGGACCGCTCGGGAGGGGACGTATGAACACCGGTGACGAACTGCCCCCGCTGGAGATCCCGATCACCCGCACGCTGATCGTCGCCGGGGCCATCGCCTCCCGCGACTACCAGGACGTGCACCACGACGCTGAGTTGGCCCGCCAGAAGGGCTCCCCGGACATCTTCATGAACATCCTGACGACGAACGGCCTGGTCGGCCGCTACATCACCGACCACTTCGGACCCAGGGCCGTCCTGCGCAAGGTGGCCATACGACTCGGGGCGCCCAACTACCCGGGGGACACCATGGTGTTGACGGGCCGGGTCGAGGAGGTCGACGGCGACACGGCGACGGTACGCGTGACCGGGGCCAACGGCATCGGCAGGCACGTGACCGGCACGGTGACGGTCACCGTCCCTGCCGCAAGGCCCGAGGAGTCGGCATGAGTGTGCGCGAGCGGGACTCCCTCGGCGGCCGGGCGGCGATCGCGGGAGTCGGGGCCACCGAGTTCTCCAAGGACTCCGGGCGCAGTGAGCTGCGGCTGGCCGTGGAGGCGGTGCGGGCCGCGCTGGACGACGCGGGGCTGACGCCGGCGGACGTGGACGGGATGGTGACGTTCACGATGGACACCAGCCCGGAGATCACCGTGGCCCAGGCCTGCGGGATGGGCGAGCTGTCCTTCTTCTCCCGCGTCCACTACGGCGGCGGCGCGGCCTGCGCGACCGTCCAGCAGGCGGCGCTGGCGGTGGCGACGGGGGTCGCGGAGGTGGTGGTCTGCTACCGGGCGTTCAACGAGCGGTCGGGCCGCAGATTCGGCTCCGGCGTGCAGCAGCGGGAGCCCTCGGCGGAGGGCGCGGCGCTGGGCTGGTCCCTGCCGTTCGGGCTGCTCACCCCGGCCTCCTGGGTGGCGATGGCGGCCCAGCGGTATCTGCACACCTACGGGCTGACGCCGGAGGCGTTCGGGCATGTGGCGGTGACCGACCGCAAGTACGCGGCGACCAACCCGGCCGCGTACTTCCACGGCAGACCCATCACCCTCGCCGATCACGCGGCCTCGCGCTGGATCGTCGAGCCGCTGCGGCTGCTGGACTGCTGCCAGGAGACGGACGGCGGCCAGGCGCTCGTCGTCACCTCCCTCGACCGGGCCCGTGACCTGCCCCGCCCGCCGGCCGTCATAGCGGCGGCGGCCCAGGGCGCCGGCCGGGGGCAGGAGCAGATGACGAGCTTCTACCGGGACGACCTCACCGGCCTGCCGGAGATGGCCGTGGTGGCGCGGCAACTGTGGCGGACAGCGGGGCTGGGGCCGGGGGAGATCGACGTGGGGATCCTGTACGACCACTTCACTCCTTTCGTACTGATGCAGCTCGAGGAGTTCGGGTTCTGTGGAAGGGGGGAGGCCGCGGGCTTCGTGGCCGAGGAGCGGCTGCCGCTCAACACGCACGGGGGGCAGCTCGGAGAGGCGTATCTGCACGGGATGAACGGAATCGCGGAGGGGGTGAGACAGGTGCGGGGGACGTCCGTGAACCAGATATCGGGGGCGGAACGGGTGCTGGTGACGGCCGGGACAGGGGTGCCGACCTCGGGGCTGGTCCTTACTGCCGACGGGTGACCCTCAGGGGTAATCCCGCAGTACAGGTCCCCCTCTCGTCCACCTCCAGGAGGTGGAGCCAGCCCCACCCCTACAACCTGAGGCGGACGCTGCTTCGGCACCTGCGGCCGATCCGCCGAAGTAGGGGTCGCTCATAGCGTGGAGCCATGACCACACCCGTCTGCACCAGCGCTTCCGAGGCCGCTACATCAGCGGGGCTGTCCTTTCCGAACGCGACGTATCCCTCCTTCACGTCGTACGTACGGGCCCGCCAGCCCGTGCTGCTGCGTACCGCCCGCTCGCTGACCGCGAACCCGAGCGATGCGGAGGATCTGCTGCAGACCGCGCTGACCAAGACCTATGTGGCCTGGGAGCGCATCGAGGACCATCGTGCGCTCGACGGCTATGTGCGCAGGGCGCTGCTGAACACGCGGACGTCGCAGTGGCGCAAGCGCAAGGTCGACGAGTTCGCCTGCGACGAGCTGCCCGAGCCGGAGCCCGTGGCCGGCCAGGACGCCGACCCCGCGGAACAGCAGGCGCTGCACGACGCGATGTGGCGCGCGATCATGCGGCTGCCGGCGCGGCAGCGGGCGATGGTCGTCCTGAGGTACTACGAGGACCTCAGCGAGGTCCAGACGGCCGAGGTGCTCGGGGTCTCGGTGGGCACGGTGAAGTCGGCGGTGTCGAGGGCGCTCGGGAAGCTGCGGGAGGACCCGGAGCTGACGCTCGTCCGATAGCCGGAACTGACGCTCGTCCGGCAGGGGGGAGTGCGGGGCGGCGGTGGAGGTTCCCTCACGCCCTAGCGGCAGAGTCCTGTGAACGCAACGTGACATGATCGATCGGCTCGACCTAGTGACATACCGCGCGGTATGCGCGCAGAATCTCCGCAACCCTTACTACCGCGTAGGCAATGTCGCCCCGGGAGGACGCCGTGCTGAGCACGATGCAGGACGTACCGCTGCTGATCTCGAGGATCCTGACCCACGGGTCGACGATCCACGGCACATCGCAGGTGACCACCTGGACCGGCGAGGCCGAGCCGCACCGCCGTTCCTTCGCCGAGGTCGGCACCCGTGCGGCCCAGCTTGCGCACGCCCTGCGCGAGGACCTGGGCGTGACCGACGACCAGCGGATCGCCACCTTGATGTGGAACAACGCCGAGCACGTCGAGGCCTACTTCGCGATCCCCTCCATGGGCGCGATCCTGCACACCCTCAACCTCCGGCTCCCGCCCGAGCAGCTCGCCTGGATCGTCAACCACGCCGCCGACCGCGTCGTCATCGCCAACGGCTCGCTCCTCCCCCTGCTCGTCCCTCTGCTCCCCCACCTCAAGACGGTCGAGCACGTGGTGGTGTCGGGGCCGGGTGACCGTTCCGGGCTGGCGGGCGCGTCCGTTCAGGTGCACGACTACGAGGAACTGATCGCCGGCAAGCCGACGACGTACGACTGGCCGGAGCTGGACGAGCGGCAGGCCGCCTCGATGTGCTACACCTCCGGGACCACCGGGGACCCGAAGGGCGTCGTCTACTCCCACCGTTCGGTCTACCTGCACTCCATGCAGGTCAACATGACCCAGTCCATGGGCCTGACCGACCAGGACACGTCGCTGATCGTGGTCCCGCAGTTCCACGTCAACGCCTGGGGTCTGCCGCACGCCACCTTCATGACCGGCGTCAACATGCTGATGCCGGACCGCTTCCTGCAGCCCGCGCCGCTCGCCGAGATGATCGAGGGCGAGAAGCCGACCCACGCGGCCGCCGTGCCCACCATCTGGCAGGGCCTGCTCGCCGAGCTCACCGCCAAGCCCCGCGACGTCTCCACCCTCGGCCAGGTCACCATCGGCGGCTCGGCCTGCCCGCCCTCGCTCATGGAGGCGTTCGACAAGCTGGGCATGCGGGTCTGCCACGCCTGGGGCATGACGGAGACCTCCCCGCTCGGCACGGTCGCCCGGCCGCCGGCCCACGCGGTGGGCACGGAGGAGGAGTTCGGGTACCGGCTCACCCAGGGCCGTTTCCCGACGAGCGTCGAGGCCCGCCTCACCGGCCCCGGCGGCGAGCGCCTGCCCTGGGACGGCGAGTCGGCCGGTGAGCTGGAGGTGCGCGGCCCCTGGATCGCGGGCGCCTACTACAACGGCCCCGACGGCGAACCGCTGCGCCCCGCCGACAAGTTCAGTGAGGACGGCTGGCTGAAGACCGGTGACGTCGGCACCATCTCCCCCGACGGCTATCTCACCCTCACCGACCGCGCCAAGGACGTCATCAAGTCCGGCGGCGAGTGGATCTCCTCGGTCGAGCTGGAGAACGCGCTGATGTCCCACCCGGACGTCGCCGAGGCCGCCGTGGTCGCCGTCCCCGACGACAAGTGGGGCGAGCGCCCGCTGGCCACGGTCGTCCTCAAGGAGGGCTCCACCGCCGACTTCCAGTCCCTGCGCACCTTCCTCGCCGAGGAGGGCAAGATCGCCAAGTGGCAGCTCCCGGAGCGCTGGACGGTCATCGCGGCGGTGCCGAAGACGAGCGTGGGCAAGTTCGACAAGAAGGTGCTGCGCAGGCAGTACGCCGACGGGCAGTTGGACGTCACCAGCATCTGACGACGCACCGACGCACCGACGAGCGAGTGGGCGTGCCCTGGCAAGGGGCGCGCCCACCGTCCCTCAGTTGGTGCCGATCCTCGACAGCAGATCCACGATCCGGCTCTGCACCTCGGCGCTGGTCGACCGTTCCGCCAGGAACAGCACCGTCTCGCCGGAGGCCAGTCGCGGCAGGTCGGCCTGGTCGACGGCGGCCGTGTAGACGACGAGTGGGGTGCGGTTGAGCCGGCTGTTCGCCCGCAGCCAGTCCACGATCCCGGCCTGTCGCCGGTGCACCTGCATCAGATCCATCACGACCAGGTTCGGCCGGAAGTCACCCGCCAGCAGCACCGCGTCGGCGTCACTCGCGGCGCGCGCCACCTGCATCCCACGCCGCTCCAACGTCGCGGTCAGCGCCAGCGCGATCTCCGCGTGCTCCTCGATCAACAGCACGCGCGGCGGGTGCTGCTCACTGTCCCGAGGGGCCAGGGCCTTCAGCAGTACGGCGGGGTCGGCGCCGTACGCCGCCTCCCGCGAGGCCTGTCCGAGCCCCGCGGTCACCATCACCGGCACCTCGGCCGCGACGGCGGCCTGCCGCAGCGACTGCAGCGCGGTCCGCGTGATCGGCCCCGTCAGCGGGTCGACGAACAGCGCGGCCGGGAACGCCGCGATCTGCGCGTCCACCTCCTCGCGCGAGTGCACGATCACCGGCCGGTAGCCGCGGTCGCTCAGCGCCTGCTGCGTCGTCACATCGGGCGCCGGCCACACCAGCAGCCGCCGCGGGTTGTCGAGCGGCTCCGGTGGCAGCTCGTCGTCCATCGGCTGCGGACGCGGAGTGTCGGCGACCTCGATGGCCCCGCCCGGACCGTCCAAGGGCTCGGGGCCCTCGGCGGCGTTCTCGTCCGGCGCGCCTATGGCGTACGACCGCCCGGCCGCCTCGGCCGTCGGTGCGAGCCGCGACTGACCGGCCGGCGTCGGCTGGGGCTGGGCCTGCTGCCCACCGAGCGACGGCTGCGGCGCCGGCGCGGCGGGCACCGGCTGCTCGGCCGGCGGATGCGGCCGCGCGGCCTGCTCCGCCGAGGCACCGGCCCGCGCGGCGGGATCGGGCGGCGTACCCAGCTTGCGGCGCCGCCCACCGCTGCTCTGATGCGGGGGAGGCGTGGCGTTCGACTGCGCGGGCGGCGCCGGCTGCTGCACCTGAGCGGCCTGCCGTGTGAAGGGCACACCCTGCCCCAACGTCCGCACACTGATGGCCCGACCCTGTGTCGAGTTGGGGTCCACGGGAGCACCGGGCGCACCGGCACCGCTGGGCGCGCCGGCCTCGGCCGGAAGCGGCTGCGCCGCCCGCTGCTGCCCGGAAGCGGCTGCGGTCGCTGCCGCGGCTTCCGGCGGCGGCAGGGCAGTGCCCGGAGCCGGGGTGCCCTGGGCCGGCTGGGGCGTGGGCTGGGGTGCGTTCGGATGCGCTGGTACGGGAGTGGCGGCACCGTTCGCCGGTACGGCACCCTCGGCGCCGGAGGCGTCGTCGGCGGCGGGCCACTGCTGCGGGGCCGCAACGCCCTGCGCCGGGGTGCCCTGCGCGGGCGCCGCCTCGGCAGGGAGAGCCTGACCTGCGGCGACGGGGCTCGCAGCGGGCTGGGCGACCTGCCCCTGCTGCACGGCCGGCACCGGAACGCCCTGGCCGACGGCAGCAGCGGCCTGCGCAGGCGCCCCCTGCCCAGACGTCCCCTGCCCAGGCGCCCCGGCCGCCTCCGCCGGCGGGGCCACGGCCCGGCGCCGACGCCCGGTCGGCGCGCTGGTCGGATGCGGCTGCGGAGGGGTGTGGTCCTCGGCCTGATCGTGCGGCACGGCATCGTGCCGACCCTCGTCACCGCGTACATCCCCAGGAGCGGCCAGACCCGGACCCGGAGCCGCCTGCCCCGGAACCGGACCCGAAGCTGCCTGCCCCGGAACCGGCCCCAAGGCCGCCTGCCCCGGACCCGAAGCCCCCGGCACCCCCGGCGCCCCCGGCGAACCCGGCGTCATGGCCGGAGCGGCAGCCGCCGCCCCCGGAACCGGCTCGATCCCGCCCGGCGCCTGCGCCCCCTCCGCCGGCGCCCGGTCCGCCTCGGCGGGCGGCAGCGCGAACACCGTACGAGCACCCGGCTCCTGCGACTGTGACTGAGCCTGCGCGGCACCCCGCTCGGCCGCCGCGGCCAGGGCACGCCGACGCCGCCCGGTCGGCTGAGGGGCGTCGCCCGACCCGGCGCCCGCCCGCGCGGCATCACCGGCCGGAGCGGGCAGGGCGGGCGGCAGCGCGTGCTGCTCCCCGCCGTCCCGTCGGGCGCGGCGTCCACCACCGGGGGCGGGCACGCCCTGCGGCGGTACCGTCCCGCCCAGGCCGCTCCCGGCGGCCGCGGCCCCCGCCGCATGCTCGGCGGCGGTGACGACGGCACCTTCGGCGACCCCGTCCCCACCGTCCTCGGCGGGCCGGCCACGGCGCCGTCCGGTACCGCCGGAGACGGAGACCTCGCCGCCACTGTCGCCCGCCCCCTGGGGCAGCTCCGGCGCGGCCGCACGCCTGCGCCGCCGCCCCGTCGGAGCGGCGGCCTCCGCGCCGACGTCCTCGGCCTCCGCACCCGGCGTATCGCTCTCCAGGAAGGCGTCGACGGACGACCGCCGGGCACGCCGCCGCCCACTGCCGACCCCCTCGGCCGCACCACTCGCGTCGGCCCCGTCACCACCGACCGCGGCGACAGCGGCCTCGGAAGCGGCGTCGGGCGCGGCGGAAACCGCCCCCGCCCCACCCCCGATGGGCACCTCGAGGACGTACGCGCTGCCGCTCATCCCGGGCACGTCGTGCGTCTGCAGCACCCCACCGTGAGCCCGCACGATCCCGCGCACGATCGGCTCGTGCACCGGGTCTCCCCCGGCATACGGCCCACGCACCTCGATCCGTACGACCTCACCGCGCTGCGCCGCCGCCACCACGACGGTGTTGTCCATGTAACCGCCCGCCGACACGGGCGAGTTGCCGGTCGCGTCGACCCCGGCGACATCCGCGACGAGATGCGCGAGCGCGGTGGCCAGGCGCTGCGGGTCGACCTCGGCCTCGATGGGCGGCGCGTGCACGGCGAACTGCACCCGCCCCGGCCCGATGAGTTCGACGGCCCCGTCGACACCCGCGGCGACGACCGCGTCGAGCATCACCTTCGTACGGGAGATCCCGCCGCCGCCCGCGTCGAGTTGCTGGAACCCGAGGACGTTGTCGATGAGCGTCGTGATGCGCGAGTAACCGGCCGAGAGGTGGTGCAGGACCTGGTTGGCCTCGGGCCACAACTGCCCTGCGTCGTCGGCGGCGAGCGCGGCCAGCTCCCGGCGCAGCTCGTCCAGCGGACCCCGCAGCGAACCGGCGAGCAGCGTCAGAAGCTGCTCGTGCCGCCCGGCGAGCGCCTCGTGCCGGTCCTTCTCCCGCTCGCCGAGCGCGGCGTAACGCTCCTCGCCGGCGGCGAGTTCCTCGGCGTGCCGCTCCTCGATCGCCTCGACCTCGGTCACGTGCTTCTGCCGCAGCGCGGTCAGCTCGGAGGCGTGCTCCTCGGCGAGCCGTTCGAGTTCCGCCTCGTGCCGCTGCTGGGCGGCGTCCCGCTCCTCGACCACGGCGTCGTAGGGCCGCCGGTCGGTGAAGGTCATCACGGCGCCGACGAGCTGGTCGCCGTCGCGCACGGGCGCGGTCGTCAGGTCGACGGACACCTTGTCCCCGCCCTTGGACCACAGCACCTGCCCGCGCACCCGGTGCTTGCGCCCCGAGCGCAGGGTGTCGGCGAGCGGGGACTCCTCGTACGGGAAGGGGGAGCCGTCGGCGCGCGAGTGCAGCACGAGCGTGTGCAGCTCCCGGCCGCCCAGGTCACTGGCCCGATAACCCAGTATCTGAGCGGCGGCCGGATTGACGAGGACGATCCGCCCGTCGGTGTCGGTGCCCACGACGCCCTCCGCCGCGGCCCGCAGGATCATCTCGGTCTGACGCTGCGAACGCGCCAGCTCGGCCTCGGTGTCGACGGTGCCGGTCAGATCCCGTACGACGAGCATCAGCAGCTCGTCGCCGCTGTAGCCGTAGCCGTCGTAGGCCTGCTGCCCGTTCTCGAGATTCGCGGACGTGACCTCGACCGGGAACTCGCTGCCGTCGGTCCGCCGGGCCATCATCCGGGTCGGCTTGGTCCGCCCCTGCGGATCCATGTGGTCGGGCCGCCGCATGGACCCGGGAATGAGCCTGGAGTCGAACTGGGGCAGCAGATCGAGCAGCCCGCGCCCGACCAGAGCGGTGCCCGGCGCCTCGAAGGCCTCCAGGGCGATGGTGTTGGCGTTGACGACCGTCCCATTGGCGTTGACCAGCACCAACGCATCGGGAAGCGCGTCGAGTATGGCTGCGAGGCGAGCAGCGCCTCGGGATGGCCTGCTGCTCACGAGACGCTTCCTCCCTGTTACCGCACCTAGCCGACCGCTCGGGCCATCTTGCCAACCGGCCCGCGGCGTGTCACGCGAGGGAGTCTAAGGGCTGGGGTTGCGCTCGCGACGCCGGATGAGAGGGAGGTCGCACGACGAAGTGACCCAGAACGTATGACCGCCCGTGCCGTCGCCCTTCCCCCGTCCGCTCGCTGTCCATTCGGGCTTCGCGAGACCTTCGCGGGACTTTTGCGGACCCGGTACGTCCGGTATGGAAAGCCTGTGCGACGGGCGACGGCGGGTGTCCGAGACGGACCGCGGCGCTCGCTGTGCCGTCCCTACGACCGCCGCCCTGCCGCCCGCACATCGGGAAGCAGCGGCACCAGCCGGTCCCACCGCCCGATCTCGCAGCCGTTGGTGCGGTCGTAGCGCGCGTCGACGGGGCGCCCGGCCCAGGTCCCGGTGACATGCGCGGTGGCCGGGCCGCCGTACTGCATGGTGCAGAAGGTGTCCTGCGCCGCGGACGCGAAGGCGTCCTTGCCCCACCGGGTGCCGCGATCGAGTACGGCACAGGCGCCGGCGGCATCGGGGTGGTCGCCGCCGGTCGGGTGGCAGGTCAGCTCGAAGGCGCCGTCGGTACCGCTGCCGCCGGCGTTGCGGACGGTGACGGTGAGGTGGTGTTCGGGGCCCTGGAGGGCCGGGGCCGCGAGGACGGGCGCGGCCTGGAAGGACGCGGCGGCGGGGGTGACGGAGGTGAGGCCGACGGCGACGAGGGAGCCGGCGGCGCCGAGGAGGACCCGACGCAGACGCCCGGCCGGGGTGGAACGGTTGACCTGCAACATGACCTGACTAACGCCGCACACCCCCGGACGTTGCGGCCCTTCGATCCACTTGATCCACGGGCCCACTTGATCCACGCCCCACTTGATCCACGCCGGGAAGTGCTTTGCCCTGCGACCTCTCCGCCTAGTACCGTGGGAGTCGATTGGTGACAGCACGCTCGACTGTGTCATCATCTGCACGCACCACTCGCGCTCGCGCGAGCGGCTGTGCTGGAGGCGTCGCCTAGTCCGGTCTATGGCGCCGCACTGCTAATGCGGTTTGGGCCTTAAAGCCCATCGAGGGTTCAAATCCCTCCGCCTCCGCGCTCGATCACGAAGCCCCGGTCCGCGGACCGGGGCTTCGTCGTTCACGGCGGGCTTCGATGGCCGTTTCCGCAGGTCACAAGGGGTAGCGCAAACGGATTTCACATGGCGGCGGCAGTCATGTAATGTTCTTCCTGTCGCCGCGAGCGGGCCGGAAGGGCCGGGAGCGGCGGGAAAACAGAAAAGAACAAGCACTCGTAGCTTAACGGATAGAGCATCTGACTACGGATCAGAAGGTTGCAGGTTCGAATCCTGCCGAGTGCGCACAGAGCAGAGGCCCCGGAGAGATCCGGGGCCTCTGGCGTTTCGGAGGGCCAGGGGGCCGCCGTGCTCACTCCTGGTCCCCGAACGCCAACGCGTCCAGATCCCCGTCGAAGTCCTCCCCCAGCCCCGGCAGGACCAGGAACATCTGCTCCAGCGGGTCGGGCGCCGCGTGGCCGTTGGCGTCCCGGGGCGGGTCCGATGGCGTCTGGAGGGCCTGTTCCGTCCAGATGCACTTGCCCGTCGGGGTGTACCGGGTCCCCCAGCGCTGCGACAGCGCGGTGATCAGTTGCAGCCCACGGCCGCCCTCGTCGGTCTCCGTGGCCCGGCGTATGCGCGGCATCGTCAGGCTGCCGTCGAAGACCTCGCAGATCAGGGCGGCGCCGTGCAGGAGCCGTAGGCGCAGCGGGCCCTTGGCGTGGCGTATGACGTTGCCGACGAGTTCGCTGGCCAGGAGCTCGGTGGTGGGGGTGAGAGCCTCCAGGTCCCAGGCCGCGAGCTGCCCCCGGATCAGATTGCGGGCCTGGCCGGCCGCCCGGGGGTCCTTGGGCAGGGACCAGGAGGCCATGCGGGAGTCGGGGAGCGCGTGCAGGCGGGCCAGGAGGAAGGCCGCGTCGTCGGCGGCGTGGTGGCCGGCGGGGAGCAGGGCCGAGGTGACCTGCTCGCAGAGGTGCTCCAGGTCCGTCGCCGTGCCGTCGGTGTGGGCGGTGCGGAGCACTGCAGCCAGTGCCGCCATGCCCTCGTCCATCTCGCGCTTCGACGACTCGACCAGGCCGTCGGTGTACAGCGCCAGCACGCTGCCCTCGGGGACCGGGATCTCCGTCGTCTCGAAGGGCGGCTCGGCCGCGCCCAGGGGCGGGTCGGCCGACAGGGCCGGGAAGACGACCGTGCCGTCGGGGTGGAGCAGGGCCGGCGGCGGGTGGCCCGCCCTCGCGATGGAACAGACGCGGGTCGTGGAGTCGTACAGCGCGTACAGGCATGTCACATACGACTCCTCGCCCATGGCGCCGACGATGTCGTTGAGGTGGCTCATGATCTCGTCGGGCGGCAGTTCGAGGTCGGCCAGGGTGTGGACGGCCGTGCGCAGACGGCCCATGGTGGCCGCCTCCGGCAGGCCGTGGCCCATGACGTCACCGACGACCAGGGCCACCTGGCCGCCCGACAGCGGGATGATGTCGTACCAGTCGCCCCCCACGTCCATGCCCTGGCCGCCCGGCAGATAGCGGGCCGCGGCCGTGCAGGCGGGCAGCGCGGGCAGGTCACGGGGGAGCAGGCTGCGCTGGAGCTCGCGGGAGCGGGTGAGCTCGGCGTCGAAGAGGCGGGCCCGCTCCAGGGCCTGGGCGACCAGGGCGCTGGTCGCGGTCAGCAGGGTGCGCTCCTCGTCGGTGAGGCGGCGCGGGTGGTCGAAGGTGATCGCGCAGATGCCGAAGGTGTGGCCCGAGGCGGTGAGGGGGAGCATCGCCCAGGCCTGCTTTCCGGCGCGGGCGGGCAGGTCGGCCAGTTCGGGGTAGCGGGCGGCGAACTCCCGCAGGGAGGACAGGAACAGGGGTGCGCCGGACAGGACCGCGTCCCACATCGGGCTGGGCTCCGTGCGCTCACGGCCGTCGAGCACGGCGAGGACGTCGTCCGGGTAGCCGACGGAGCCGACGGTGTGCAGCCGGTCGGCCTCCACGGTCTGCACCACCAGACCGGTCGCCTCGAACGGCGGCAGCACCCCGCGCGCGACCGCGTCCACCACATCCGCCGAGGTCGTCGCCTTGGCGAGAGCCGCCGTCAGCTCCCCTATTCGCGCGGCCCGTTCGGCGGCCGCCCGCTCGGCGCACCGGCGATCCTCCTCCAGCCGCCGCTTCTCGGTGACGTCGGTGAAGTAGATCGTGCGCCCGTCGGGGCCCGGCACCAGCCGCAGATGGCACAGCCGCCCGTTCGGCAGCCGTACGTCGAAGCTGACCGACTTCTCCGCGGCGGCCGCCTGCCGGCAGCGGATCTCCAGGCCCGGCACCTGCTCGGCGGCCGGCAGGTCCCACAGCAGCCGGCCGAACAGCTCGTCCTCGGAGTAGCCCAGGGTGCGCTCGGCCTCCAGGTTGGCGAAGGTGATCCGCCAGTCGTCGTCCATCGCGAGGAAGCCGTCGCTCATATGGCGCAGGGCCCGGCCGAGCGCGTCGCGGGCGGAGCGGGGCTCGTTGCTGTCCCAGCCCACGCCGGTCATCCGCAGCGGCTCGCCGTCGTCGTCGTACGTCGCCCTGCCGCGGGCCTGGGTCCAGCCCCAGGTGCCGTCCAGCTTGCGCACCCGGTACTCGGCCTCGAAGACGCCGTGCTCCCGGATCGCCCGGTCCACCAGCGCCAGCGTCGGCGCCAGGTCGTCGGGGTGGACGCATCTCATCCAGTTCTCGACCCGGACGGTGTAGTCCTCCGGCCGGGTGCCGTACAGCTCCAGTGCCGCCTCGTCCCAGAGCAGCTCGCCGGTCTGGATGTTCCAGTCCCAGGAGCCGACGCTGACCTCCTTCAGGGCCTGGCGCAGGCGCTCGTTGTTCTGCTCCGGCGGGGCGGGCCGCGAGGGGCGGCTCGCCGGCGGCGCCTGGACCATACGGTCCTCCGCCCAGGAGACGACGGCGCGCAGGAACTCCCAGTGCGCGGGGGACGGTTCGCCGTGGTCGCCCATCAGGATGCTGAGGGCGCCGATGCTGCGGTTACCGCTGCGCAGCGGCAGTGCGGCGAGGCCGGTGCCGGGCCAGGCGGCGTCCGGGGAGCCGGCCGTACCCGCCGGGCTCAGCGGGACCCAGACGCCGTTGCCCTCGCGCAGCGCGCGGGCCGGGGCTGGGGGACCCTCCTGGCCGAGGATCTCCCAGGAGCGGGTGAGGGTGTCGGGGAGCCCGGCCGTGGACACCAGGCGCAGCGCGGACATCGGGCCCCGCAGATGGATCATGCCGCCCAGCGCGCCCAGCTCGCCCACCGCATGCTGCAGGGCCAGCCGGAAGATCTCGCTTTCCGCGACACCGGGGGCCACCGTGCTGAGCAGTGCCAGCCGAGCGTTCATGTTGCGGACTTTACCGTTCCGAGCCTGGCCGAATCGCTGGTTCGCAAGATCCTCACGCCTCTCCCCGAGTCGGGCGACGCGACCTCAACAGGCAGGATCTACCGTTGAGTTGACGCGCGCGGCCGAGTTTCGCGGCCGAGTTCCCCCGACAGAGTTCACGAGTGAGTTCACAACAGGGTTCACGACTGGGTTCAGGACCGGGTTCACGACTGGGTTCAGGACCGGTTTCAGGACCGGGTTCGCAACTGGGTTCACGACTGGGCCCAGGACTGAGCTTCACCCGGACCCGGCATCCCCCGACCCCCGACCCCCCGACCGCTGAGGAGCGGAATGGACATCGGCGTATTCATCCCCATCGGCAACAACGGCTGGCTCATATCGAAGAGCTCGCCCCAGTACCTGCCCACCTTCGAGCTGAACAAGGCCATCGTGCAGAAGGCCGAGGAGCACGGACTCGACTTCGCCCTGTCGATGATCAAACTCAAGGGCTTCGGCGGCGAGACCGAGTTCTGGGACCACTGCCTGGAGTCGTTCACGCTGATGGCGGGCCTGGCCGCGGTGACGGAGCGCATCAAGCTGTACGCCTCCACGCCGATCCTGGTCCTCCCCCCGGCGATCGTCGCCCGCATGGCCACGACGGTCGACTCGATCGCCCCCGGCCGCTTCGGCATCAACATCGTCACCGGCTGGGCGCCCGGCGAGTACTCCCAGATGGGCCTGTGGCCCGGCGACGAGCACTTCGGCAACCGCTACGACCGGGCCCGCGAGTACGTCACCGTGATGAAGGAGCTGTGGCGCGACGGCGTCAGCGACTTCAAGGGCGAGTTCTACGAGATGGACGACTGCGTGCTGTCGCCGCGCCCGGCGAACGGCCACATCGAACTCGTCGCCGCAGGTCAGAGCACCACCGGCATGCGGTTCGCCGCCGAGCACGCCGACTACAACTTCATCCTCGGCAGCGGCGTCAACACCCCGCTCGCCTTCGCCGGCACCACGGCCACCCTCGTCGACGCGGTGCGCGAGACCGGCCGGGACGTCGGTGCGCTGTCCCTCTTCATGGTCATCGCCGACGAGACCGACGAGGCGGCCCAGGCCAAGTGGCGGGACTACCACGACAACGCCGACCGCGCGGCCCTCGCCTACATGGCGGGCGAATCGGCCTCGGACACCACCGCCGACGACTCCTCGACCGCGCGCACCATCGTGCTGCCCGAGGGCGCGGTGAACTTCAACATGGGCACGCTGGTGGGGTCGTACGAGAGCGTGGCGAAGATGCTCGACGAGGTCGCGGAGGTCGACGGCACCAAGGGGATCATGCTGGTCTTCGACGACTTCCTGGCGGGCATCGAGGACTTCGGCACGCGCATTCAGCCGCTGATGAAGTGCCGGCGGGCATGACGCACGAGGCCCACGAGGACTATGAGCGGGCTGGTCTCGACGGTCATCTGATCCCCGGCACGGCCCCGGCCCTGCTCTTGGTGGACCCCGCCCGCGCCTATGCCGACCCGGACTGCCCTCTGTACGCCGGGGTTGAGCCGGCCGTCGAGGCGATGAGGGCGCTGCTGGCGGCGGCGCGCGGGGCGGGGGTCCGGGTGGTGGTCACCCGGGTGCGGTTCCGGCCCGACGGCGACGACGGCGGGGTGTTCTTCCGCAAGGTGCCCGCCCTCAGGGCATTCGCCGTGGGCAGCCCGTACGGCGACTTCATCGACGGACTGGCTCCTACGGCGGACGAATTGACCGTGACGAAGCAGTACCCGAGCGCCTTCTTCGGCACATCGCTCGCGGCCTCTCTCACCCCCAACCGGGTCGACACCCTCCTCATCGCCGGCCTGACCACGAGCGGCTGTGTGCGGGCCACGGCCCTGGACGCGATGCAGCACGGGTTCGTCCCGGTCGTGGTGGAGGAGGCGGTGGGCGACCGTGATCCGGACGTGCACGCGGCGAACCTGTTCGACATCCGTCACAAGATCGGTGAGGTGTGGCCGATGGGGCGGGTCGTGGAGTACCTCGATGAGATGGGTGGACGTTCATACGGGACAGGTGTCCTCTCGTGAGGACGGCGGTGGTCGCCGGCAACCCGAAGCCCGCCTCCCGCACCCTGGACGCGGCGACCCGGCTGGCGACGCAGCTCGGCGGACGGCCCCCGGACGACGTGCTCGACGTGATCACGCTGGGCCCGGGGCTGCTGGGCTGGGGTGACGAGGCGGTGTCCGACGCGGTGCGGTCCGTCGCGGCGGCGGACCTGGTGGTCGTGGCCAGCCCCACCTTCAAGGCGACGTACTCCGGGGTGCTCAAGCTGTTCCTGGACCAGTTCGCGACCGGCGAGGGCCTGCGGGACGTGGTCGCCGTACCGTTCCTAGAGACTGAGCGGGAGTGAGTCCTGTTGCCACGACTCATGCTCAGCCGAACGCCCCGAGCGGTGTTGGGCGTTCTGGTCGACCGCGTTCACTCCGCGTCCGGCGCGCACGGATCGTGGCCGTGGTCCGGGGATGCGGGGGCGGTTTCCCTCACGCCCTGGGGTGCCCGGTCGGGCCTGGACGGTCCGATGCCCCACACGATCACTCCGGTCGTGTGGGGGTGGTGCCGTCCGTCGCCGGATCGGGTGCCCCAGGGCGCGCCTGCCGATCGCCACGGCGGCTGCGTCGTGGCGAGTGGTCCTGCGGGTGGTGCTGGTGAGTGGTCTCTGCCAGTGCTGGGCGCCCCAGCGGCTGGTGTAGGCCGGGTCGACGGCGACGATGGTGATGCCGAGTTCGGCCGCCATGGACACGAGCCGGGCCCGCAGCTTGCTGACGGGCATGCCGGAGATGAGCTTTCGGAAGCGTTTGCGGCGGCCGTGCTTCTCGCGGGTGGTCTCGGCGGTGAAGTCGAGGTCTTCGAGTGCGATCGACAGTCCGTGCCGGGCCGCCCAGTGCAGCAGGCGGATCAGGGCGTGCCGGACCTGGGCGTCGCGGTGCTGGGCGGTGCCGGACAGGTCGTAAAAGAACCTGCGGGGTTCGCCGCTCGGGTTGCCGTGTTCGTCCAGGCGCCAGGCGGCCAAGTGGTTGGCGTTGGTGTCGACGCCGACCAGGCCACCGGCACGGGCCGCCTCCAGAGGGACGGTCTGGACTGGGGGGATCGTCCAGGACGCGGTCAGGTACCAGCGCCCGCGGACTGTGTCTTCGTGGATGCGGTAGGCCACCGCCCGGTTCGCTGCCACGCGGTCGGCCCACTGCTCACCCCGGTGCGCGAACACCACCTTCGCCGCCAACACGTACCGGCCGTGCGGCGCGTTCGCCAGATGCGCCAGCGGCGCGGGCAGCTTGAGGGAGACCTCGCCGCCGGGTGTGACGCGGATGCTCTCGTTGCCGAACCTTTTGCCGGACTCGCCGTCCGCTGCGAGGAACCGGCGCCCGGCCTGCCACCGCGTGCGCCACTGCTCCTCGGTGAGCTGTGCTTCCTGAAGGTGGTGGCGGGTGTTCAGCAGCCGTTTCCCGCCGCGCACCACGCGCACGACCCCGGTCTCCCGGTCCGCCCGCACCGCCTGAAGCCGGTCTTCGAGCACACCCAGGCGGCGCCTCTTCGCATACCACTCCCGCTTACTGCGGTAGCCGCCCGGCGCCTGCTTAGTGCCTTTCTCACCCACAGGCACGGACAGCCGGTACTCGATCGTCTCGATCCCGGCTTGAAGGCTCTGGATATGCGCGAGCTGGCCACGCCGGGCGAGTGCCCACTGGTCGTGGGTGGCTTTCGTGATGCTGCCTGCCCAGCGGGAGGAAGACTCTTCGGTCAGGGCACGCTTGCGCTGCGCCCACCGTTCACGGTCGTGCTCCAGCCCTGCCGAACACCGCGCCTTCAGATCACGGGAGGCGAGCGAACCGAGCAGGTCGCCGACCAAGCTCAGCACCTTCTCGTCCCCGGCGGTCAGGCCCTTGAGGCGGGTACGGATCGCAACCCCCGAGGGGCTGGGCACGACGAACGGCGCCACCATCTCCCGCAGTCCGCCCACCTCTTTCGCCCCCACCCCGGTGCCGCAGATATCCGTCACCACGACCAACGACCACCACTGGCGAAGGTCACGCATTCGATCCAAGAACTCCCGTTCCCGTCCGGGAACGTGTGCCTGCCACTGCCCGGAGACTCACTCATGAGCGCCAGAACGTGCTCAAGCGCCGTCCATCGCCACTTGTTCACAACCCCTCATGCTGGGCGCGGGCCCGACCCACGCCCTCGGCCCCGACCTGCTGCTCAAGCCGGTCCTTGTGGAACTCGGCGCGATCACGCCGGCGCCCGGGCTGTATCTGCGGGACAGCGGTTATGCGACGGACGGGAGCATTGGGGAGTACGTGGGGCGTTGGGGGCCGGTGTTGGGAGAGCTATCCGGGGGAGCCACTTGATTCGGGGGAGCTAATTGAAGGCACCGGCGTTCCGCCCCGCCCAGTCCGCGAACGTACGCCCCGGTCGCCCGAGGACGTCCTCCACGTCCGGGCTCACCTTCCGCAGCGCGGCCGGCGGAGTGCCCAGCATGTCGAGGGTGCTCTCGACGACGGGGGCGGGCATGGTGCGCAGCATGTGGTCGCGGGCCTGCGTGCGGGTGAGTTCGACGAACCCGACCGCCTCGCCGAGGGCGTGCTCGATCGCGGTCGTCTGCTCGCGGGGCGAGATGGGCGCCGGGCCGGTCAGCTCGTAGGTCTCGCCCTCGTGTCCCGGCTCGCGCAGGGCCGCCGCGGCGACCTCCGCGATGTCGCCCGGGTCGACGGTGGGCAGGGCCACGTCGCCGAAGGGAGCGGCCACCTCCCGGCGGGTGCGGATCATGTCGGCCCACTGGAGGGCGTTGGAGTGGAAGCCGCCCGCGCGGAGCATCGTCCAGTCCAGGCCGGATGCCTTGACGGCGTCCTCCAGCACCGGGGGGTGGGCGCCCGTGCCGACGCCCTGGGACGACAGCAGGACGACGCGCCGGACGCCTGATCCCCGTACGGCATCCAGGACGGCACCGAGGTCGCCGCACGCCGCCATGAAGTCGCCGGAGGTCAGCAGGAACAGCGCCTTGGCCCCGTCGAGCGCGGGCTGTAGCCGGTCGGGTTCGGTGAGGTCGGCCTGGTGGGGGCGGGTCCCGGCCGGTACGTCCGGCGCGGAGATCCGCCGCGAGACCGCGGTCACCTGCTCGCCCGCCGCCACGAGGGCCCGCACCAGCGGCCGTCCCACATTGCCCGTTGCTCCGGTCACCACGATCATCTTTGGTCTCCGTTCCGAGTCGACAACTCGTAGGTGAGGTCCGGTGGTTCGGATTCGGACCTCTTCGGACCTCGTACGGCGACGCTACTGTTGTGGGGGTAGTAGGTACCTAGAGGAAAGTATTGACAGACGGGGGTAGTTGTGACCGAGGACACAGGAACGCGCGGTCGGCATGCAGGGATGAGCGTCCCGCCCGGCACCGATCCGGAGACCGCCTGCCCGATCGCCCCGGTCGTCGACATCGTCTTCAGCCGCTGGACCACCCCGATCCTCTGGGCTCTCCACGAGTACGGCCGTCAGCGCTTCGTCGAGCTGGAGCGCCGTATCGCCACCATCACGCCGAAGGTGCTGACGCAGCGGCTGCGGCAGCTCGAGCGCGACGGTCTGGTCGTGCGCACGTACCACCCCGAGGTCCCGCCGCGCGTGGAGTACGAGATCAGCGAACTGGGCCGCAGTCTGGCGCCGTTGTTCGCCGCGCTGTCGGAGTGGTCGGTCAACCTTGGCGAGGTCGAGCGGGCGAGGGTGGCGTATGACGCCCGGGAGAGCGGCACTACCGGGCGCCGCAGGGGGCGCTGAATATCCCTGCCGGGGGCGTCAGTCGGTGCGGCAGTGCTCCTCCAGATAGCCCGCCGCCAGGGCGCTCGCGCGCGTGAACCAGTCGGTCAGGACGGCGATCTCCTCGGCGGAGTATTCGCCGAAGAGGTCCATCAGCCGGGCGTAGTACGGCTCGTAGATCTCGCGGATACGGGCCTCCGCGTCCGGTCGCGCCGCCACGCGCACCCGGCGGCGGTCCGCCGGGTCGGGGCGGCGGGTGACGTAGCCGGCGCGTTCCAGACGGTTGAGGATGCCGGTCACCGCGCCGGTGGTGACGTGGGCGCGCGCTGCCAGGTCGCCGGCTGTGAGCAGGTTCTCGCCGGCCTTGAGGACGTAGGCGAAGCAGGTGAGGTCCGTGACGTTGAGGCCGACCTGCGCAGCGATCTCCTGCTGCCCGACCATCGACGTGGCGATGAGGTGGTCCATGGCCGACAGGGCTTGGGCCGGGGAGGCGGAGGGGCGGCGCGGCGTGGCATGCATCTTCCTGATTACCTTAGCGTGTGAGAGATTTAGCCCATAAACTTCTTAGGAAGTGAGGGACTATGGGGAGGTGGGCACGTGAGCCAGTATGACGAGGGGCACACGGTCGCGGGCTGGACCGGCACCGCGATCGCGACCATCGGATCCGCGGTGCTGGGAGCGGGCATGTGCGTGGTCTCGGCAGCGCTGATCTGGGGTGGACTGGGAATCCTGGCGGCGAGCGTCCTCGTCACCTGGGCCCTGCACCTCACCGGCTGGGGCAAGCCTCCGGGTGTCCGGCCGCGGAGTGAGTGGGAGTTGGGGGTGCGTGATCTGACGGCGCGGGGCGGGCACGCGGACTGCTGGGGGTGCCGGCTGGCGGGGCGGGGGCGGGGACGGGGACCGCGTGCGGCTGTGGTGACGTCGTCCGGGGTGGTTCCGGTGGCCGGGGAGGCCGAGCCGGTGACTGCTGAAGCCAGTCGCGTTGGTCGCTGAACGGGCGTGGCGTTGTCAGTGGTGGCCCCTAGGCTCGAAGAGCGATGGCACAGGCATGGAGATGCTCGGGGCTGCGATGGTCGGCGGACGGCCCTGAGCTGGCGTGGGACGGCGGCCGGCGCTCCGCGCTGACCTGGGGGAAACGGGTGGCCTTCGGGGTCGCGGAAGGGGGAGTGCGGACATGCGTGGGAGCGCGGGGGCATGCGTGTCCGGTGCGGGCGGCCGTGCCGGGGCGGAGCACGGGGGCGCGGTGCGAGGAGTGCGCGCGGCTGGACCGGGCGCATTCGGTGGCCGCCGACACGATCGCGGACGACCCGAGGCCGTACCACGTATATCTGGCGTGGTTCGGGCCAGGAATGGTGAAGGTCGGTATCACTGCCCTTGAGCGGGGCTCGGCCCGGCTACTGGAACAGGGCGCGGTCTGCTTCACCTGGCTCGGCACCGGCCCACTGATGGCGGCACGGCGCACGGAGGAACTGCTACGGGCGGCACTGCGCGTGCCGGACCGAATTCCTTACGCCGACAAGCGGGCGGTGCGCTCTGAGTTGCCGGCGTCGGCGTCGGAGCGCGCGGCCGAGATCGAGGACCTGCACGCGCGGGCGGTGAGCCTCGCCGGCTGGCCGGATTCCCTCACCCGCGAGCCTTGCCAACCGGTCGACCACGCCGGGGTGTTCGGACTCGCGGATCTTCCGGCCGCCGTCGGGGAGGTGACCGAGCTTGTCGCGGGCGGGGTGGTGAGCGGGCGGTTGGTGGCGGCTGCGGGGCCGGATTTGCATGTGAATGCCGGTGGTGGAGGGGTGGTTGTGGTGGATACGCGGTTGATGTTGGGGTGGGAGCTGG
Source organism: Streptomyces sp. UG1 (assembly GCF_049974585.1). NCBI lineage: Bacteria > Bacillati > Actinomycetota > Actinomycetes > Kitasatosporales > Streptomycetaceae > Streptomyces > Streptomyces sp. UG1. Next base: position 191,007 of record NZ_JBNGGG010000006.1, read on the forward strand.
TGGCAGTGGGTGGGGAAAGGGGACTGACGGTGCCGGTGCGGGGGGTCAGGGAGCGGGGGGTGGAGGTGCAGGACGGGTTGTTCTGAGGGCGCGTTGAGCTGCGCAAAATCGGCAGGATTCGAACAGGTGACCTTCTGATCCGTAGGAACGGGGAGGCGCTTGGGCGGGGGCTCCGCCTTCCTTCCGACTGGTTGCTGGTGATCGAGATCAACGGTCTCCATGTAGCGGCGGATCAACTTGGCCCGCTCGGCCTCGCCGTCGGTGCGACGCATGGCAGCATCCTCGTATGGACGAAGCCGTCAGACCAGTAATCTGGCCGGTCGGGCGCCTCCCTGCGTGCCCATCCGTCTCATTCACTGCCGTTCAGGCGAGACCTGGAGCCGCCCCCATACCGACGGGCAGTCACCCATGGACGCAGGTGAACACCCCTGCATACACCGCACCATCCCACCAACACAGTTGGAAAGCGTGTTGTGGGGACGCTCGGCTTCCTCCGCCCGACCGGTGATGGTCGTGTCCAACGACCTCCGTGTGCCGCCGTTGCGATCAGGATTGCCCTCACCGCAACCGAAGAAGTCAGCCGAGGTAGGGCTGCTCACGGTGCTCCAGGAAGTGGCGGATCCGGAGCCGCTGCGTGTGGTGCATCGGCAGTTGGTCGATCTCATCCGGCTGGACGAACCGCAGCTCTGTGGACTCGTCCGAGATCGCCAGTCGTCCGCCGACCGTGCGGGCGGTGAAGCAGACGTTGAACTGTCTGCGCACCTCACCGTCCGAGTAGGCGATGACGTGGCGAGGGTCGGTGTAGGTGCCCACAAGCCCGGTGATCTCTACATCCAGCCCTGTTTCCTCCTTCACCTCGCGCACGGCCGTTCCCGGGAGCGAGTCGGTCATCTCCATGCCGCCGCCAGGTAGCGCCCAGAGATCGTTGTCCCGGCGGCGCTGAAGGAGCACGCGCCCTTCGTCGTCGGTAACCACGGCGGACGCGGCGACCACCAAGCTGTTCGGTTCCGGTGCCGCCGGGTCGTCGTAGTACTCGGTCCGTGCCATGGTCACCCTTCTCTTACCGGCGTCGCGGTCTCCCACACCGCGTCGAAGCTGCTGGCGTAGGTGTCGAACATGCCCCCTTCTCCGCTGCGCCGAAGATGCCACACGGGAGCACCGTAGGCGTTCACGCCCCAGACATGGGCATTGACCAGCGCTTGGTCATCCGCACGATAGATCGAGTTGTAGAGGGTGGTGGCGTGGGTCCTCACCTCGATGCCGGCTACCCCCGCAAGTGGGCGATAGTGCATGAGGGCAAGTCGGCACCGGGACTCGATCCCGTGGCCGAACTTCTCTTCCGTGCCGCGCTGTTGGACATTCGCGCTGTCCGGATCCCCGATCGCGATACGGACCACGCACCCATCGCCAGCTCGCTCCTGCAACAGGTCGTTGAGTCGCGGGTACGCCTCGTGCAGGAAGACGGCCGCGTACACCAACACGTCGATGCGCTCACGAGCCTGGGTAATCATGTCCACGAAGGTGGATACAGGGACGTCCGCCCGCTGGTCGTAGAGAGCCACAAGTTCCGGGCTGACGGCGCGGGCAGGGCGTGCCTGCCGGAGCGCGGGCCATAGAGCGTGCACGTCTTCTCCTAGCGTCTCCGCTGCCAGCATGGCCGTGGCGCGGCGTGGCGTACGCCCCAAATTGACCCATCGTTCAACGGACTTGGGATCGACTTCGACCTTGTCCGCGAGGGCGGCATACGTCCAGCCGCCGGCCGCCATGGCAGCACGTAACCTCTCGTTCGGCATCCCAATCTCTCCCAACACTCGGGGACGGCACTAGGGACGTTCTACCCGACACGGGACGTCCCGAAGTGGTGCTTGTGGGAGGTTCCAACGTCCTGATGAACGGCAGGATGCTCGGCGGCATGGTGAGCAACCAGCAGACCAGACCAGGCATCGGTGAACTGGCGAAGGACACCTCCAGGGGACGCATTGGCGTCGTCATGGGCAAGCTCGGCGGCCGTGTGCAGATGCAGATAAGGCCGGTCGGCGGTGGCAAGGAGTGGGACGCCATTCCGGACCGCGTGGAGCCGCCGAGTGCGCGGGAGGAACTGAGCGCGCGCCTGGCCATCAAGAACGGCAACAGTCGGGGCGGGCTGTGATGCGCGCTATCGGCCGGTAGGCATGGCTCTCGCCATGGGCCAGTAGACGGGCCGGCCCGGACGAGGGCCCTTCCCGGGTTCCCCCCTTACCTGTTCGGGGCCGGCCATCCAACCTACGCACCGCGACACACAAGGAGAAGACGCATGACGGCAACGGCGAACGATCAGAAGACCGGTCGCGCGGTGGCTGGTGAGGAGCTGTTCCAGAGCCTCGCCCACTTCGTGGTCGTCCACAACGGACAGTCGCCCGAGCGTGCCGAGCGGATCGCGGACCAGGCGGTCGCCTTCCTGGTCGCCGCGACCACGGCCACCGTCCCCATGGTTCCGTCGGACGACGTGGACCTCGGCCTGCACGTGCTCATCCTGCACACGAAGGAGTACGCGGAGCTGTGCGAGCGGTACGCGGGCCGCTTCCTGCACCACAACCCGAAGCCGGGCGGGGGCGGACGTGACCCAGAGATGGTGGCCGCCTCGGTACGCGCCATGAAGGCGGCCGGGTTCATGGCCTTCGATGACCTGTGGACCGTGGACGGCACGAACCTCGCGCAGTGCGACTCGGACTGCGGCCGACCGTACGGCCAGGCGTAGCCCACGACATCAGCGACGCGGCCGCCTCCGACTCGTGGTCGGCCGCGTTCGCCCGGAAGGAGAAGCGACGTTGTCCGGCTCAATCCCTGAACTGCCGATCGTGGTGCTCGACGCACTCATGCCCATGGCTCAGCGCTTGGTCCTCGATCGCCGGGGCTCCATGGTCTGGGAGGTGGAGAGTCGTCGGGGCCACTACGCCGTGAAAGTCGGCTATCCGATTGAGGCCACGGCCGGCTGGCCCGGCCAGCCATGGACTGCGCTGGCGCCTGCGCGCGAAGGTGCCGTGCTGTATCACCTCGGCTTCGCTGACTTCGCGTACGGCGAGTGGGAGCACGGGACGTGGAACTTCCAGCCGTGGCGTGAGGGGCCGGACCTGTACCAACTGTGGGAGCCCTGCCGTAGGCCGGACTCCTCCGTCGCACCGCAGACCAGCGTGGCGTTGGGCTGCGTCGAGGCGCTGGCCGAACTTCATGCCAAGGGCTGGGCACACGGTGACGTACAGCCCGCCCACTTCATCATCGGGCCCGAGCGGACGCAGCTCATCGATCTCGCTCTTGCGCGGGGCGGGCACGTGCCCGAGGGGTACGACTTCCCGTTCCGCGGCTGCCTCGTCCACTACGAGGCACCGGAGATCGCCCGCAGCGTGCTCGCCACAGGGGAGGCCGAGCCGACGCAGGAAGCCGACATCTACGCACTCGGCGCCTCCCTGCTGATCTCAGCCACGGGCTGGAGGGCGGTCGAGTATCCCGACGACGCTCCGCGCCCTGTGCAGCGAGAGGCCGTGGCGAACGGTCGGCGTCGGCCAGTGAGGGTGCCTGGTGAGCTGGGCGATCTGGTCGACGCGATGCTCAGCCATGCTCCCGAGGATCGGCCCACGATCTACGAGGTGGGTAAGGCCCTGAACTGATCTCGAAGCCTCGGTTCGTCCGGCGTATCTCGCTCCTGCCGTCGGCCGGGGAGCTTCCCAGCCATTCCCTGAGAACCGACTGTGTGTTTCTCAGAAAAATCACAGGTTCCAGAAAGCGTGTTCTCAGAGGGCCCCGACATCGTGTTCAGCATGACCACGACCTCGCCCCAGGGGCGCACCGAACTGCTGAGGCCGGACGGGAGCCCCGTCCGCGTGCTTGTGGTGGACGACGAGATGTCGATCACCGAGCTGCTGTCCATGGCTCTTCGCTATGAGGGATGGCAGATCCGGAGTGCGGGAGATGGCACGGGTGCCATCCAGAGCGCGCGTGAGTTCCGGCCCGACGCCGTCGTGCTGGACATGATGCTGCCGGACATGGACGGGCTGGCCGTTCTCGGGCGGCTGCGGCGGGAGTTGCCGGATGTGCCGGTGCTCTTCCTGACGGCCAAGGATGCTGTCGAGGACCGTATCGCCGGGCTCACGGCGGGTGGGGACGACTACGTCACCAAGCCGTTCAGCCTGGAGGAGGTCGTCGCGCGGTTGCGTGGGCTCATCCGGCGGTCAGGTGCCGCCGACCGGCGGTCGGACTCGATGCTTGTCGTCGGGGATCTGACGCTCGACGAGGACAGTCACGAGGTGTCGCGGGGCGGGGAGAACATCCACCTCACCGCCACCGAGTTCGAGCTGCTGCGCTTCCTGATGCGCAACCCGCGGCGCGTGCTCAGCAAGGCGCAGATACTCGACCGGGTGTGGTCGTACGACTTCGGCGGGCAGGCCAATGTCGTCGAGCTGTACATCTCCTATCTGCGTCGGAAGATCGATGCGGGGCGGGAGCCGATGATTCACACCCGGCGTGGTGCCGGTTATCTGATCAAGCCCGCGGCGTCATGAGTGGGGGACGGCGGACGGGTGCGCAGCGGCAGAAGCAGAGACGAGTTCGCAAGCCACGGACGCTGCGCACGCGCCTCGTCGTCTCCGCGGTGGCGTTGATCGCGGTGGTGTGTGCCGTCATCGGGACGGTGACGACGATCGCGATGCACTCGCGCCTGTACCAGCAACTGGACAGCCAGCTCAGCGAGGTGGTGGGACGTGCGGCGGGCGCCGGTCCCGAGCCGTCGGCCGGCGAGCAGCCCAAGCCCGAGGGCGACCCGGAGAAGAAGCCGCCCAGGGTGCCCGACCTCTCGGAGTTCGTCACCAAGGGGCCGCAGCAGATGATCGGCACGATCGCGGCGAAGGTCGTGAGCGGCGAGATCACCGAGGGCATGGTCAGCAAGGCCACGACGGACGACAAGGGCGTCACGAACGCCACGTCGTACGAGCTGAGCGAGACACAGAAGTCCGAGCTGAACGCCGTCTCCAAGGACGACGAGGCCCACACCGTGACCATCACAGGGCTGGGCGAGTACCGCGTGCAGTACCGCGAGGGCGACAACGGCGCGTACTACGTGGCGCTGCCGACCGCCGACGTCTCCGAGACCCTCAACACCCTCATCCTCATCGAGGCCAGCGTCACCGGCGCCGGACTGGTAGCCGCAGGCATCGCCGGCTCCGTCCTCGTCGGCGTCGCCACCCGCCCCCTCCGCCGAGTCGCCGCCACCGCCACCCGAGTCTCCGAACTCCCCCTCCACACCGGCGAGGTCAACCTCAGCGAGCGTGTCCCGGAGTCCGAGACCGACCCGCACACCGAGGTCGGCCAGGTCGGGGCCGCGCTCAACCGGATGCTGGACCACGTCCACGGTGCCCTGCACTCCCGCCAGCAGAGCGAGATGCGGGTACGGCAGTTCGTGGCCGACGCCAGTCATGAGTTGCGGACCCCGCTCGCCTCCATCCGGGGGTACGCCGAGCTGACCAGACGAGGGAGAGAAGACGTCGGGCCGGATACCAGGCACGCGCTTGGGCGGATCGAGTCCGAGGCCGGGCGGATGACCCTCCTCGTCGAGGATCTGTTGCTGCTCGCCCGTCTCGACGCCGGGCGGCCCCTGCAGTTCGAGCAGACCGACCTCGTCCCCCTCGTCGTCGACACCATCAGCGACGCCCGCGCCGCCGGCATGGACCACAACTGGCGCCTCGACCTGCCCGACGAGCCGGCCCTCGTGTCGGCGGACGCGGCACGGCTGCAACAGGTGCTGGTCAATCTGCTGGGCAACGCCCGTAATCACACCCCGCCCGGTACGACCGTCACCGCGCGTGTTCAGCGGCGAGGGTCATGGCTGTGCGTGGATGTCGAGGACAACGGGCAGGGGATTCCGGCCGATCTGCTCCCGCACGTCTTCGAGCGGTTCGCGCGCGGTGACTCCTCGCGCTCCCGTTCCTCCGGCTCGACCGGCCTCGGCCTGGCCATCGTGCAGGCCGTGGCGACCGCGCACGGCGGTGCCGTGACCGTCGACAGCGCGCCCGGGCGGACGGTTTTCACCGTGCGGCTGCCTGCGCTCGCGACCCCGCCGAGCCCCGAAATGAGCTGGCAACAGCACTCACAGGCACAGCACAGCGTCACCACATGGGTGGAACAGGGCGCCTGACGAGAGTCGGTCCCATGCGAACCGACTCTTCTCCCGGCACCCTGCCGGCGCGGGAGCACCTCCCGGCCGGAGACGCCGGTACGCCTGTCCTGGACGTAGCGATCCCCGTCTACAACGAGGAGAAGGACCTCCAGCCGTGTGTGCTGAGACTGCGTGATCACCTCAAGCGCACCTTCCCGTACGCGTTCCGCATTACGATCGCGGACAACGCGTCGACGGACACTACCCCCCGGGTGGCGGCGCGGCTGGAGGCGGAGATCCCGGAGGTCCGGTCCTTCCGGCTGGAGCAGAAGGGCCGTGGCCGGGCGCTGCGGACCGTCTGGTCCGCCTCGGACGCCCCGATCCTCGCCTACATGGACGTGGACCTGTCCACCGACCTCAACGCCCTGCTGCCGCTGGTCGCGCCGCTGATCTCCGGTCACTCGGACCTCGCGATCGGCTCCCGGCTCGCCCGCTCCTCGCGTGTGGTGCGTGGCGCCAAGCGGGAGTTCATCAGCCGCTCCTACAACCTCATCCTGCGCGGCTCGCTCCAGGCCCGCTTCTCCGACGCCCAGTGCGGCTTCAAGGCCGTACGGCGCGATGTCGCGCAGGTGCTGCTGCCCCTCGTCGAGGACACCGGCTGGTTCTTCGACACCGAGATGCTGGTGCTCGCCGAACGGGCCGGGCTGCGTATCCACGAGGTGCCGGTGGACTGGGTCGACGACCCGGACTCGACCGTCCACATCGTCAAGACGGCGACCGAGGACCTCAAGGGCGTGTGGCGGGTGGGCAAGGCCCTGGCCGGCGGCTCGCTGCCGCTGGACCGGCTCACCCGGCCCTTCGGCGACGACCCGCGCGACCGCGAGATCAAGGACATACCGACCGGCCTGGCCCGCCAGCTCGTCGGCTTCTGCGTGGTCGGCGGTCTGTCCACTCTCTTCTATCTGCTGCTGTACAGCGGCTTCCGGGTCTTCACCGGCTCCCAGGTCGCCAACGCCCTCGCCCTGCTGGTCTCCGCCCTCGCCAACACGGCGGCCAACCGGCGCCTCACCTTCGGGGTGCGCGGCCGCGACGGCGCCGTACGGCACCAGGCGCAAGGCCTGGTCGTCTTCGGCATCGGACTCGCCCTGACCAGCGGCTCGCTCGCCGCCCTGAACACGGCCAGCAGCGACCCCGCGCACTCCACCGAACTCGCGGTCCTGATCGCCGCCAACCTCGCGGCGACCGTGCTGCGCTTCCTGCTCTTCAGGGCGTGGGTGTTCCCGGACCGGCGCGACACCGACTCGAGGGACTACCGATGACCATCCACCACGACCAGCAGACGCAGCGGACGCAAGAGACACGGCAGACGCAGCAGACGCAGCAGACGCAGCAGACCTACGGCAGAGACACGGCCCCCGGCTCCGGTGAGCCCAAGCCGCCCTTCGTACGGCGGCTGTGGCGCGGTCGCCCCGAGGACCCGCGCTGGGCACGCCCGGCCTTCCTCGGTCTGCTGCTCGCCACCCTCCTCCTCTACCTCTACAACCTGAGCGCCTCCGGCTACGCCAACTCCTTCTACTCGGCGGCCGTCCAGGCCGGCAGCCAGTCCTGGAAGGCCTTCTTCTTCGGCTCGCTGGACGCGGCGGGCGCCATCACGGTCGACAAACCCCCGGCCGCCCTGTGGCCGATGGCCCTGTCGGTCCGCCTCTTCGGCCTTCACTCCTGGGCGATCCTGCTTCCCGAGGTCCTCATGGGCGTCGGCACGGTGGCCGTGGTGTACGCGGCCGTACGGCGCCGGTTCAGCCCCGCGGCCGGTCTGATCTCGGGGGCGGTGCTCGCGCTCACCCCCGTCGCGGCGCTGATGTTCCGGTTCAACAACCCGGACGCGATGCTGGCCCTGCTGATGGCCGTGGCCTGCTATCTCGTCATCCGGGGCCTGGAGGACGGCCGTACCAAGTGGCTGGTGTGGGCGGGTGTCGCGATCGGCTTCGCGTTCCTCGCCAAGACGCTGCAGGCCTTCCTGATCCTGCCGCCGCTCGCGATCGTGTACGCGGTCTGCGCGCCGGTGTCGGTGAAGAAGCGGATCGGCCAACTCGCCGCCGGCCTCGCCGCGATCGTCGTCTCCGGCGGCTGGTGGGTCGCGATCGTCGAGCTGTGGCCCGCCTCCTCCCGCCCCTACATCGGCGGCTCGCAGAACAACTCCTTCCTTGAGCTGACCTTCGGCTACAACGGCCTCGGCCGCCTCAACGGCGAGGAGACCGGCAGCGTGGGCGGTGGCGGCGGTGGCGGAAACCGCGGCGGCAACTGGGGTGAGACCGGCTGGGACCGGCTGTTCGGCTCCAGCATCGGCGGGCAGATCTCCTGGCTTATCCCGGCCGCGCTGATCCTGCTGGTCGCGGGTCTTGTGGCCACGCGCAAGGCCCGTCGTACGTCCGTGACCCGTGGATCGTTCCTCGTCTGGGGCGGCGCGCTGATCACGACCATGCTGGTCTTCAGCTACATGCAGGGCATCTTCCACGAGTACTACACCGTCGCCCTCGCCCCCTACCTCGCCCCGCTGATCGGCATGGGCGCCGCGCTGCTGTGGCAGAAGCGGGACAAGGCGTCGTGGGCGTCGCTCACCCTGGCCGGCGCGATGACGGCCACCGCGGCCTGGGGCTACGTCCTGCTCAACCGCTCCTCGGACTACCTGCCCTGGCTGGAGTGGTTCGTCCTGGTCGGCGGTCTGGCCGCCGCGCTGGGCCTGGTCTTCGCCTCGAAGCTCGGCCGTCAACTGGCCCTGGGCGTCGTCGGGTTGGGCCTCGCCGCGGCGCTGGCCGGCCCGACCGCGTACACCCTCACCACGGTGAACGAGGGCCACACCGGCTCGATCGTCACGGCCGGTCCCGCGGTCGCGGGCGGTCGGGGCGTCGGTCCCGGTGGGGGCGGCGGCATGGGGGGCGGTCCCGGTGGGGGCGGCGGCATGCCCGGCCAGAACCAGCAGGGTCAGAACAACCAGCAAGGTGGCCAGAACCAGCAGAACGGCAACGGCTTCCCCGGCGGCGGCATGCCCGGCGGCGGTCAGATGCGTGACGGCGGCGGCACGGGCGGCGGCGGTGGCGGCATGGGCGGCCTGCTCAACGGCGCCAGCGTCAGCGACGAGGCCAAGGCGCTGCTGGAGAAGAACGCGAGCCACTACACCTGGTCGGCTGCGGCCATCGGCGCCCAGAACGCCGCCAGCTACCAGCTCTCCACCGGCGACCCGGTCATGGCCATCGGCGGCTTCAACGGCACCGACCCGTCCCCGACCCTGGCCGAGTTCAAGAAGTACGTCGAGGACGGCGCGATCCACTACTTCATCGCCGGCGGCAGCGGCGGCGGCGGAGGCATGGGCGGCAGCAGCGACGGCACCTCCTCGCAGATCAGCTCCTGGGTCCAGGAGAACTTCGAGTCGGTGACGGTCGACGGCACCACGTTCTACGACCTGACGCAGCCGAAGAGCGACGGCTGACGGTCGGTCGGTCGCCCTCATCGTTCGACGGCGTTCGACCGAAAGTGCGTTGTACGGTGTATAAGTACTGCCTTACGGTGTACAACATGACTGCGTCCCCCCAGGAGCAAGCCCCGAAGACCCCGGCCCCGGCCCCGTCCTCGCCGGAGGGCGGCCACCCGCAACGCTGGCTGATCCTCGGCGTCCTCTGTCTCGCCGTGCTCACCGTGGTGCTCGACAACACCGTCCTGAACGTGGCCATCCCCTCGCTCACCCGCGAACTGGGCGCGTCCACCTCCGACATCCAGTGGATGATCAACGCCTACTCGCTCGTGCAGTCGGGTCTGCTGCTCACGGCGGGCAGCGCGGCCGACCGCTACGGCCGTAAGAAGATGCTGGCCGTGGGCGTGGCGCTGTTCGGCGCGGGCTCGCTGGTGGCCGGACTCGCCGACTCCACAGGGCAGTTGATCGCGGCGCGCGCCGGGATGGGTGTCGGCGGGGCGCTGCTGATGACCACCGTGCTGGCCGTGGCGATCCAGATCTTCACGCCGGAGGAGCAGCCCAAGGCGATCGGCATCTGGGCCGCGGTGAACTCGCTGGGCTTCGCGGCCGGACCGCTCCTCGGCGGCTTCCTGCTGGACCACTTCTGGTGGGGCGCGATCTTCCTGGTCAACCTGCCGGTCGCGGCGCTCGCCCTGGTGGCCGTCGTGGTGCTCGTCCCCGAGTCGAAGAACCCCCAGGGCGACCGCCCCGACCTGCTGGGCGCCCTGCTCTCCACGATCGGCATGGCATCCCTGGTGTTCGCGATCATCTCCGGGCCCGGGCACGGCTGGACGTCGGCCCGGGTGCTGGTGACGGCGGCCGTGGCGGTCCTCGTGCTGGCCGCCTTCGCGTACTGGGAGAGCAGGATCCCGTACCCCATGATCGACATGCACTTCTTCCGGAACCGGCAGTTCACGGGGGCGGTCTCGGGTGGTGTGCTGATCACGTTCGGGATGGGCGGCTCGCTCTTCCTGCTCACCCAGCACATGCAGTTCGTGCTCGGCTACGAGCCCCTGGAGGCCGGGCTGCGAACGGCCCCGCTCGCCCTGATGATCGTGGCGCTGAACTTCACCGGGGTGGCGGCGAAGTGGGCGATGCGGCTGGGCAATCCGGTCGCCATCGGGCTGGGCATGGCGGTCATGGCCGGCGGCCTCGCCTCCATCGCCCTGCTGTCCTCCGGCGGGTACGCCGGCACGCTGCTGGGGCTGGTGCTCATCGGTACGGGGGCCGCGGTGGCGAGTCCGGCGATGTCTCACGCGATCATGAGCGCGATTCCTCCGGAGAAGGCGGGGGTCGGGGGCGGGATCAACGGGACGGTGGCGGAGTTCGGTACGGGGTTGGGGGTCGCCGTGTTGGGGGCGCTGCTGAGCTCGCGGTTCGCGGCGAGTTCCCTGCCGGAGGCGTTGGCCGCGGCGGGGTCGGCTGAGGAGAGGGGGCGGGTCATCGACGTGTTTTCCTCCGGGCTGGAAATCAGTTTGCTGGTAGGGGCGTTGGCTGTGTTGGTCGGAGGGATGGTCGCGGGGGCGTTGTTGCGGCGGGCGGCGAGGGCAGATATCGCCTAAGAGCTCGGGTCATGCGGTCGTTGGGCGACTGCGGGTCCTTTGTGGTTGATCGCGCAGTTCCCCGCGCCCCTTGAGGGACGTTGCCGCCTAGCATCTTGGCAAGTGAACGAAGTCGAGGAAGGTGCGCCATGGTGAGGTCGGCCGGGCGGGGTACGCGTACCAGCGTCTGGTTGGAGGACAAGACCCGGCGCGGCGGTCGCGGTGGGGGACAGCCCTCCGGGCTGGATCGGGACCGCATCACCGCGGCCACCGTCCGGCTGCTGGACGCCGAAGGGCTGGCGAAGTTCTCCATGCGGCGGCTGGCCGCCGAGCTGAACGTGACCGCGATGTCCGTCTACTGGTACGTCGACACCAAGGACGACCTCCTCGAACTCGCCCTCGACGCCGCCTTCGGCGAGCTGACCCTGCCCGACCCGGAGGCCGACGAGGACTGGCGCGTCCCGCTGCGCACGCTGGCCCGGGAGTACCGCGGCCTGCTGGTGCGGCACCCGTGGCTGTCGCCGCTGATCGGCACGTACGTCAACATCGGCCCGAACAGCCTCGCCTTCTCGCGCATGGTCCAGCGGATCATCCGCAGGACGGGCCTGCCCGCGCACGGACTGGTGGCGGCCATCTCCGCCGTCTTCCAGTTCGTGTACGGCTTCGGCACGATCGAGGGTCATTTCATCGCCCGCAGCGCGGCGTTCGGCATGACCCCGGACGACTACTTCCAGCACGCCATGAGCACGGTGACGCAGTCCCCCGAGGCCGCCGACATCGTCCAGGAGTCCGCCCAGCTCATGGAGGCCAGGGGCGGCGACACGGTGGAGGAGATGTGGGAGCGGGACTTCGAGTTCGCCCTGGATCTGCTGGTGGCGGGCATCGAGGCGATGGTCGAACGGAAGGGGCTCACCCCTCCTCCTGCTCCTCCTGGACAAGCCGAGCCGGGAAACCACCCGTAGCCACCGGGCCCCACCTCTCCGGCGTCACCCGAATGATCGACTTCCCCTGCTTCACCATCGCCGCCCGGTACTCGTCCCAGTCCGGGTGCTCCCCGGCGATGTTCCGGTAGTACTCCACGAGCGGTTCCACGGAATCCGGTGCGTCGATCACCTCGGCCGTTCCGTCGATCTGGACCCACGGTCCGTTCCAGTCGTCGCTCAGGACGAGCAGGCTGACCCGCTGATCCCGCTTGGCGTTCCGGGTCTTGGCCCGCTCGGGGTAGGTGGACACCACGATCCGCCCAGAGTCATCGACACCGCAGGTCAGCGGCGAGGCCTGGGGGCTGCCGTCGGACCGGCGGGTGAGCAGGACGGCGCGATGACGGGGCCGTACGAAATCGAGCAGGTCTTCGAGCGAGACGCGGGTGTTGGTCGCGATGTTCGGTGCCATGGCCTCAGCCTAGGGCCGGCCGCCCCGCTCAGCCTGACCCTGCCGTGCCTACCCTCCTGCTCTCCTACCTTTGCCTGCTCTCTACCCTTGCCTACCCTCCTACCCTTGCCCGCTCTCCTACCCTTGCGGCAGCGACTCCCCCTGCACCGCCTGGATGTCCAGCTCCACCCTCAGCGTCGTCCCGATCGCCGCGATGCCCGCCTGCACCACCTGGTTGTAGTCCATGGCGAAGTCGTCCCGGTGCAGTTCCGTCGTCGCCCGGAACGCCGCCCGCGTCCCGCCCCACGGGTCGGCGCCGGTGCCGAGGTAGGCCAGGTCCAGGTCCACCGGCCGTACGACTCCGTGCATGGCCAGCTCGCCGCGTACCGTCCAGCGGTCGGGACCCGCGGCCGCCGTGAGACCCGTCGACCGGTACGTGATCTCGGGGTACTTCTCCACATCCAGAAAGTCCGGCGACTTCAGATGCCCGTCCCGCATCCCGTTCCCCGTGTCGATCGAGTCGGCCCGGATCACCGCCTCCACACGGGACTTGGTGACATGGTCCGGGGCGACCTCGATCGAGGCCGAGAACTCCGTGAAGCGGCCCCGCACGCTGGAGATCCCCAGGTGCTGGGCCACCGCGGCGACGCTGGAGTGCGCCGGGTCGACGGTCCACGGGCCCGGCGGTGGCAGTTCCGTGCCGCCCTGCCTGGCCAGGGTCACCGTGCCGACCTCGGCGCGGCCGCTCGCGGTGACGATCGCGCTCGCCGCGGCGGGCGCGTAGCCCACGGCGGTGACGATGACGGTGTACGCCCCCGGAGGCAGCGGATTCGGGTCCCGCACCGCCCCTTCCGCGTCCGCCTCTGTCCGCAGCACCTGCGCCCCGGTCATGTCCGTCACCGTGACGACCGCGTGCGACACGGCCCAACCGTCCCGGGTACGGATCCTCGCGGTCAGTCCCATCTCACAAGCTCCTCGTCCGAAACCGCCCCGCCACGGGCCCAGGTCCGTCTACTCGCCGGGGTGGGCGAGTTCGATGTCGTGGTCGTCGGTGCCGCGGCCGGTCACCGTCAGGGCGGTGGCCACCGGCGGGTAGCCCGTGGCGATGACCGTGTACTCGCCGCCGTCCAGGTCAGTGAAGGCGTACGCCCCGTCCGGACCGGTGGTGGCGGTGCCGACGACGTTGCCCGCGGCGTCGACCAAGGTGACCCGCGCGTCGGCCAGTGGGCCGTGCGGCGCCCGTACGACGCCCTGGACCTGGGCCCCCGCCTCAAGGTCGACCTCGATCCGGGTGACCCCGGTGCCGCCGATCTCGACGGGCAGGGCGCGCGGCCGGTACCCGGCGGCGTTCACCGCGACGGTCACGGCACCCGGCACCAGCTCGGCGAAGCCGAACTCGCCCTGCTCACCGGTGGCGGCGGTGGCCAGCAGGTCGCCGCGCACGTCGGTCACGATCACCATCGCGTCCTTGACCGGCAGCGCGCTGTGCGCCGTACGGACCACACCGCTCAGGCCGCTGGTGCCGCTGAGCAGGATGTCGTACGCCACCGGCTCGTCGCCGTTCACCACGATCGTGGACGCCTGCGGCTGGAAGCCGTCGGCGGAGGCGATCAGGACGTACGATCCCGCGCCCGGCGCGTCGATCGCGTACGAGCCGTCGGCATGTGCCACCGAGCGGCCGAGCTGCCGTCCGGCCAACGAGATCAGGGTGACGGCAGCCTGCGGGACCGGCGCGCTCTCGGCACCCCGTACGAAGCCGCGGACCGGGACGCCCGCGCCGGGCGACTCCTCGGGGCGGGCCACCGTGGCGACGGCCGCGAGCTTCCGGGTGCCGTCGGGGCCGGCCTCCGCGTCGGACGTGACTGCCCAGCTCGGGACCCGCGCCTCCGCTGCGGCCTGAGCCGGATCAGAGGTCTCCGTCTCCGCCTCCGCGGCCTGGGCCAGCGCGCCCTTGGTCTTCAACGGGACCTCCTTGATGAACAGGGCGAACAGCAGGGCGAGGAAGGCGACCGGCGTGGCGTACAGGAAGACGTCGGCGACGCCGTGGCCGTACGCGCTCTCGATGACCGTGCGCACCGGCCCGGGCAGCGCGTCGAGGTCGGGGATCTCGCCGTGGCCGGAGGCGCCGCCCTGCACGCCGAGCCTGGTCAGGCCCTCCTCGGCGTAGTGGGTGATCCGGTGGCTGAGGACCGCGCCCAGGGCCGAGACGCCCATGGCGCCGCCGAGGGAGCGGAAGAAGTTGACCACGGAACTGGCGGCGCCCAGATCGCTCGGGGCGACCTGGTTCTGCGTGGCCAGGACCAGGTTCTGCATCATCATGCCGACGCCGAGGCCGAGCAGGGCCATGAAGATCGCCACGCGCCAGTACTCGGTGTCGTAGCGGATCGTGCCCAGGAGCCCGAGGCCCGCCGTCACCAGCACACCACCCGCGACCAGCCACGCCTTCCAGCGGCCGGTGCGGGTGATGACCTGCCCGGAGACGGTCGACGAGACGAACAGGCCGACGATCATCGGGATGGTCATGACGCCGGACATGGTCGGCGACTTGTCGCGGGCGAGCTGGAAGTACTGGCTGAAGAAGATCGTGCCCGCGAACATCGCGATGCCGACGAACAGCGAGGCCAGCGACGCCAGGGTGATGGTGCGGTTGCGGAACAGGCGCAGCGGGACGATCGGCTCGCTCGCCCTGGACTCGACGAGGACGAAGACCAGGAGCAGCGCGAGCGCGCCGCCCGTCATCGCGTACGTCTGCCACGACAGCCAGTCGTACTTGTCACCGGCGAAGGTCACCCAGATCAGCAGCAGGCAGACCGCGGCGGTGATGAAGAAGGCGCCGGCCCAGTCGACCTTGACCTTCCGCCGGACGACCGGCAGGTGCAGGGTGCGCTGGAGCACGATCAGCGCGACGACGGCGAAGGGCACGCCGACGTAGAAGCACCAGCGCCAGCCGAGCCAGTCGGTGTCGGTGATGACACCGCCGATCAGCGGGCCGCCGACCATGGCGGTGGCGAAGGTGGCGCCGAGGTAGCCGTTGTACCGGCCGCGCTCACGCGGGGAGATCATCGCGGCCAGGATGATCTGGGCCAGCGAGGACAGACCGCCCATGCCGATGCCCTGCACCGCGCGGAACGTGATGAGCATGGCCGGGTTCTGGGACAGACCGGCCGCCGCGGAGCCGGCCACGAAGATGACCAGGGCGAGCTGTATCAGCAGCTTCTTGGAGAAGAGGTCGGCGAGCTTGCCCCACAGGGGTGTGGACGCGGTCATCGCCAGCAGCGACGCGGTGACCACCCAGGTGTAGGCGCTCTGGCCGCCGCCGAGGTCCTTGATGATGTCGGGCAGGGCGTTGGAGACGATCGTCGACGACAGGATCGCGACGAACATGCCGAGCAGCAGCCCGGTCAGCGCTTCCATGATCTGCCGGTGCGACATGGGAGCGCCGGCCGCGGCTCCGCTCCCGTGCTTGGCGTGGGCGGCCCGCACACCGGCTGGTGTGGTCGTTGCCATGGGCTTCCTTTTCTTACTGGGTGATCGCGGGTGTACGGCAGTCGTCGAAGCTGGCCCGCAGCCGGGCCATGAGTCGGGTGAGCTGGGCGACCTCGTCGTCGCTCCAGTCGCCCAGCCGCTCGGCCAGCAACTGTGTGGTCCGCCGGGACATCTCCAGGACCCGGTCCTCGCCGGCCGGGGTCAGGTGGAGGATGCGGCTTCGTCTGTCCGCCGGATCGGGGGAGCGCTCGATCCAGCCGCGCTCGGCGACGTGGGCGACATGGCGGCTGGTGACCGACATGTCCACGGCGAGCAGCTCCGCGAGCCTGCTCATGCGCATCTCTCCGTGGCGGGCCAGCAACGTCAGTACGGCGGCGGAACCGGCGGGGCAGTCGGACGGCAGCGTCCGTCCCATCTCCCGTTTCACGGCGCCGAAGGCGCTGAACTGGCGGACCAGCTCCTCGTACTGCGCCTGCTCGGCCATCACACCTCCCGCTATTTGTTGCTCAGAGCAACCATAGAGATGTTGGTTGCTACAGGCAAATAAACGGAGGGAGCAGCGCCGCAAAAACTTGGCAAAGACAAGTATTGCGACCGTAAATGTCCAGGTGGGATGGGTCATGTGACCCCCCGCACGTGGTCCGGGCCCCCACTTGGGCCGAACGGGCGGATTCGCTAGGGTCTCAGGCCATGGCTAACACCCAGGGCCCCCAGGGCAACCACGACCCCGCAGGCAGCACCCAGATGTTCCGCGCGTTCGTCGACGAGGGCCCGCAGGGCGGTCGGCAGCAGCAGGCCTCCTCGGGCCCGCGCATCGGTGTGATCGTCGGCGTGATCGCCGCGATCGCGATCGTGGCGGCGGTGGCCTGGCTGGCGCTCTAGCGGTCGCCGCCGGGTTCATTTCCACCGGACGGTGACGTCCCGCGTCTCGATGTGCATGCCCAGCGGCACGCGCCAGGCGTCGACGCACACCGTCCAGGTCTTCTCCTTCCGCGCCCCGGCCCCGATCGGTGCCGGGAGTTCCTCCTTCGACTCGACCGTCGCCCAGTCGATGCCGAGCGCGCCGATGATGTGGGTGCCGAAGGTCACGGTGCCCGAACGCACGGCCGTGCCGCCGTAGTTGTGGAAGTCGAGGGTCACCTTCTCGCACCAGCGCTGGTCCGTGGGCTCCCGTTCGGGGTCGCTCACGGTGAGTTTCGCGGGGGACGGGGTCGTCGCCGGCGACGCGGGGGGTGACGAGGGGGTGGGTGAACTGCCGGGCGGGGCTGCGGGTTCAGGGGCGCCGCTCGGAGTGTCGGCGCTCGGAGTGGCGGCAGGGAGTTCCGTCGCCGCCGGGCCGGCGGAAGGCGGTTCCTGGCTTCCGTGCCGCTCGTCACGTCCGTTCCGCCCGTTCCCCCCGTTGCGCCCGGGGGAGTCGCTCGGACCGGTGCCGCTGTCGCCGCCGCTCTCCGGCTCGTCGAGCGGCACCAGCGTCACCTCGCCCGTCGGCGCGGCGGCCGTACCGGAGACCCGCGGCGGACCGCCCGCCGCCCCGGTCGCGACATACCCGTCACCACCCCCGCCGCCCCCGCACGCGGCCAGCAGCCCGCCCAGGCACACGACGGCCGCCGACGCGCCCAGCAGGGCGCACCGGCGGCCATGTGTCGAGATCGTCCAGGTAGCGCGAAGCATCGGGCCATGGTGGCTGACGCTCCGTCAATTATGAAGGGGCCGGGAGGGATCAGTCGGAGATGAGGCCCTCGCGCAACTGCGCCAGGGTCCGGGTCAGCAGCCGGGAGACATGCATCTGGGAGATGCCGACCTCCTCGCCGATCTGCGACTGGGTCATGTTGGCGAAGAAGCGCAGCATGATGATCCGCCGCTCGCGGGGCGGGAGTTTGGCCAGCAGCGGCTTGAGGGACTCGCGGTACTCGACGCCCTCCAGGGCGCTGTCCTCGTAGCCCAGCCGGTCGGCCAGGGAGCCCTCGCCGCCGTCGTCCTCCGGGGCCGGGGAGTCCAGCGAGGAGGCCGTGTAGGCGTTGCCGACCGCGAGGCCGTCGACGACGTCCTCCTCGGACACGCCGAGCACGGAGGCGAGTTCGGTGACCGTCGGAGAGCGGTCCAGCTTCTGGGAGAGCTCGTCGCTGGCCTTGGTGAGGGCCAGGCGCAGCTCCTGCAGGCGGCGCGGGACGCGCACCGACCAGGACGTGTCGCGGAAGAACCGCTTGATCTCGCCGACGACCGTCGGCATCGCGAACGTCGGGAACTCCACGCCCCGTTCGCAGTCGAAGCGGTCGATCGCCTTGATCAGGCCGATGGTGCCGACCTGGACGATGTCCTCCATCGGCTCGTTGCGCGAGCGGAAGCGGGCCGCCGCGTAGCGCACGAGCGGGAGATTGAGCTCGATCAGGGTGTCGCGCACATACGCACGCTCGGGGCTGTTCTCGTCCAGTGCGGCGAGCCGCAGGAACAGGGAGCGGGACAGGGTGCGGGTGTCGATCGACTCCGAGGTCGGAAGGGCCGGGGCCGACACGGCTTCCAGAGCCGTGACGTCGTCGAGAACGGCGTCGGGCGCGGACTCGCTCTTCGCGAGCGTGAGCACCTTCGAGCTGCCCTGGTCTGCGGACATGCCACCCCCTTTGGGTCGCGGGACGGTCGTGGCGAACGCTCCGGTCGAGGAACGCCAGCCTTCACCTGAATACCGGAGCCGAGGCCTCGGCAAACGCGCTTCCCGAAGAATGTCACATGTCGGCAACACGCTGTAGTGACATGTCGACATGTGAGACTCGAATCCGCCCTGGATAAAGGGGGTCTGACGGTATTTCGGGGCGGAACTGTCGGGATCCTCCCTGGTGAGCGATTCGCTCGCGACGGTTACCGGTCGATCCCGTTTGCGGTTACGCGTCGATCCGGTTCGCCGAACGCAGCCGCTGGAAGCTACGCGCGAGTAGCCTCGAAACGTGCATCTGGGAGACCCCGAGTTCCGCACTGATTTGCGACTGGGTGAGGTTGCTGTAGTAGCGCAGGAGCAGGATTCTCTGTTCGCGTTCGGGCAGCTGCACCAGCAGATGCCGTACGAGGTCCCGGTGCTCCACGCCGTCCAGGGCCGGGTCCTCGTAGCCGAGCCGGTCCAGCAGCCCGGGCAGCCCGTCGCCCTCCTGGGCGGCCTCCAGCGAGGTGGCGTGGTACGACCGCCCGGCCTCGATGCAGGACAGCACCTCGTCCTCGGTGATGCGCAGCCGCTCGGCGATCTCGGCGGTGGTCGGGGTGCGCCCGAAGGCGGTCGTCAGATCCTCGGTCGCGCTGTTGACCTGGACCCACAGCTCGTGCAGCCGGCGCGGTACGTGGACCGTGCGGACGTTGTCGCGGAAGTACCGCTTGATCTCGCCGACGACGGTCGGCATCGCGAACGTCGGGAACTGCACGCCCCGGTCCGGGTCGAAGCGGTCGATGGCGTTGATGAGGCCGATCGTGCCGACCTGGATCACGTCCTCCATCGGCTCGTTGCGGGAGCGGAAACGGGCGGCCGCGTAGCGCACGAGCGGGAGGTTCGCCTCGATGAGCGCCCCGCGTACGCGGTTGTGCTCCGGCGTACCCGGCGTCAGCTCCTTCAGCTCCCCGAACAGGACCTGGGTGAGTGCCCGGGTGTCGGCGCCGCGGCTGCGGGGCGGCGGGGACGCGGGGGTTTCCTCCTGGGCCGGGGCTTGAGGCGCAGTACTGGCCGGCACGGTCAACTCCACCTCGTGATCCATCAACTCATCCGTCAAAAGCGGTCATAGCATCACAAGACAGTTCATTGTGTTCAAGTACCGCATAATCCCGTGTTGGGGATGGAAGGGTGCGCAGGACACGCGAAAGCCCCCCGCCGTTACGGCGGAGGGCTCCGGGTGGGTCAGGGGGCGGCGCGGCTCAGAATTCGTAGTCGGCGATCACCCAGGTGGCGAACTCCCGCCACAGGGCGACGCCCGCCTGGTGCTCGGGGTGCTCCACGTACGCGCGCAGGGCGGCGGCGTCCTCGAAGGCGGAGTTGATGGCGAAGTCGTAGGCGATGGGGCGGTCGCTGATGTTCCAGCCGAGCTCCCAGTGCCGCAGCTCGGGAATCTTCCCCTCCAGCGACCGGAACGCCTCGACCCCCTCCACGACCCGGGGGTCGTCCCGCTCGACGCCCTCGTCGAGCTTGAACAGGACCAGGTGGCGGATCATGAGAACTCCCTAGTTGCCGCCTCCGTTGGCGATCCATGTCATGAAGTCGCCGATCGCCCCGGCGGCGTCCGAAATGCCCTCGAACCCTACCGTGACGTAGTCCCCCGCCTTTTCCGGGTCCGTGATGATCACGTAGAGCACGAAGACCGCGAGCAGATAGACGGCGACCTTCTTCGTATTCACCGCCATCGCGGCCTCCCCTGTGGCTGGTGTGCCGAATGAGCCGAAAGAGCCTCCTGATACCGGCGGTGAGTGTAACCTTTGCGACCCTCTAAGGACCGACCGCCCGCATGGTGTCCCTTCGCGGCTGCCCGGGGAAGCCCGCGTCGCCTCATTCCTCCGGTGCCGACCGGGCGGCCGTGGCGATCGCGGCCACGCGGGGGGACACGAGGGTGCGATAGCAGTCGGTGCGCAGCGCGACGGACTCGTCCAGGCGACCCGTGTTGAAGAAGATCTCCTCGTGGTCGAAGAGTGCCGGATCGGCGACCACCTCGAGTTCCGGGTCGAAGCTCAGCGGCATGATCGAGCCGCTGACGCAGCCCGTCAACTGCTCTGCGACCTCGCGCACCGCGAAGGACGCCTCCTCGGCCGCGTACAGGACACCGAGTGCGGCGAGATCCACCCGGCGGTCCCCAGGGACCACCGCGATCACGTACCGCCGTCGCTTGCGGCTCAGCGCCACCCTGATGACCAGGCTCTTCGCGGCCTGCTCCAGGCGGTGGCCGCGCAGTGCGCTGGCCAGGTCGGTGCGCCCCTGTGGCGCATGGCGCAGCAGACGGTACCGGGCGCCTCCCCTGGTGAGCAGGTCGAGAAGACGGGCGCGGCTGTCGTCGATCGCGGGCGCGGGGGACATGACGATCCTTCCTTCAGGAGGGGCGACGGGGCCGCCGTGGTGACGGGTGACGGCCCCGTGCTCCGGGGCTCAGCGCTCGCGCAGCTCCAGCGTGCAGCACTTGACGCTGCCGCCGGCCTTGAGGAGCTCGGTGAGCTCCACGCCGACCGGCTCGAAGCCGCGGGCGCGCAGTTGGGTGTGGAGGCCGGTGGCCGCGGCCGGGAGCAGCACGTGGCGGCCGTCCGAGAAGGCGTTCAGCCCGAAGACGGCGGCGTCTTCGGCCGTGGCGATGACAGCGTTCGGGAACAGAGCCCGCAGCACTGCCTGGCTGCCCGGCGAGAACGCCTCGGGGTAGTACATGACCTCGTCGTTGGAGAGCACCGCGAGCGCCGTGTCCAGGTGGTAGTATTCCGGGTTGACCAGCCTCAGGGAGGTGACCGGGAGGCCGAAGAACTCCTGGGCCTCGGTGTGCGCGCGGACGTCGGTGCGGAAACCGGTGCCGGCGAGGATCCGCCGGCCGACGGTGAGGAAGTCGCCTTCGCCCTCGTTGATGTGCTCCGGCCACAGCAGGTCGCGGTAGCCGTGCTCTTCGAACCAGCGCAGGTAGGCGGGCCCTTCGGCAGTCCGCTCGACGTGCCGGAAGCGGGCGCCGAAGACCTTTCCGTCGACGACCGCCGCGCCGTTGGCCGCGAACACCATGTCGGGCAGGCCCTCGACGGGGTCGATCTCTTCGACGGTGTGGCCCAGCTCGAGGTAGAGCTCGCGCAGCCGCTCCCACTGGCGCAGCGCGAGCGCGGTGTCGGTGCCGCGGCTCGGGTTCATCCACGGGTTGATCGAGTACGTCACGTCGTAGTGCCGTGGCCTGCACATCAGCAGCCGACGACGGGTCGCGACCCGGGACGACTGCCGGGCGTCGTAGGTCGAACCGTTGGGGGTGATGGTGTCGGTGACCGGCACAGATGCTCCTTGGGTACTCATGGGTGATGAGGGACGAGAAAGGGGCTCATGGGTGGTGAGGGAGTGCCCGGCCCGCCCGGGGGGTGGGCGGACGGGCCGGGTGGCGGGGACGGGCCGGGTGGGGGCTGGGCCAGGCAGCGGGCCCGGACCCGGGGGTGCGTCAGTTTCCGCCGGCGACGGCGCTCTCCTCGGACACGGCACTCTCCTCGGGTCCGGCGTCCTTGTCGGTGCCGGTCTCGTCGGAGGGCCGCAGTCCGGCCAGGGCCAGGACGGCTGCGACGGTGCCGAGGACGGCGCAGGCCACCCAGACGGCGTCGCCGTAGCGGGTCCATACGAGCATGCCGAGCGCCGGTCCGACGGCCGAGCCGAGACCGAACACGGCCTGGGAGGCGGCGATGTAGCGGCCGCGTACGTGCTCGGGCGCCTTTGCCGGGTGCGCCCAGAGGGTCGGTCCGCTGACCATCAGGCCGCAGACGCTGACCACGGTGGTGAACAGGATCAGGACGGGCACGCTGCCCGGCAGGCCGAAGCCCGCGATGCCGAGGCAGTACACGAACGTGCCCACGGTCGCCGCCGTGCTCGCCCGCCAGCGGCTCACGCGCGCGGTCACCGCCAGTTCGAAGCTGATCAGCATCGCCGAGGACACGGTGAGCACGGCGCTGTAGAGGGAGGTGGGGTGGCCCGCGTCCTCCAGGTCGACCGGCAGCGCCGCGAAGAACTGCGCGTAGACCAGGGCGCTCAGCAGCATGGAGCCCAGGTAGAGCTGGAAGCGGAGGTCGCGGAGCATCACACCGTAGGCGGACCGCTGCGAGGGCGCCTGCGAACCGCTGTCGGCCTTGTCGTCCTTCGCCGCGGATGCGGCCGGCCGGGGCAGCAGGAAGGCGGCGAGCAGGCCGTACGCCAGTGCCGTCGCTCCGTCCACCCAGAACAGCAGGTTCCAGTTGATCTGGATGAGGCCCGCGGCGAGCAGCGGTCCCGCGGCGGCGCCGATGTTCATGGCGATCCGCAGCATCGAGAAGCCCATCACCCGGAACTCGTCCGGCATCAGCTCGCTCAGCAGTGCCGAGGCCGCCGGGCGGTACGACTGGGTCATCAGGCCGAGCAGCACGACCAGCCCCAGCAGGACCGGATAGGCATCGGGGTCGGCCAGCCACGGGATCAGGAAGACCAGCAGCGCGGAGCTGCACATTGCCGTGACGATGGTGTTGCGACTGCCGAGCCGGGAAGTGAGCTCTCCGCCGAGGACCGTGCCCGCCACGGCGCCGACGCCGTACGCGCCGAGCAGGAAACCGGCCCTGTCGACGCCGTACCCGCGGTGCGTCAGATACAGCACCAGGAAGGTCTGGACGAAGGCGGCGAGTTGGTTGAGCAGCACGCCGCCGAGCAGATAGCGGACCGAGCGCGGCGTCGCCCGCAGTGCGTCGAGGACACGGGGCGCGGCGTCGTCCTTGGACTTGGGCACACTCATTGCGTCACCTTTGTAGGGAGGGGGTGGGCGGTGGGGCCGTCGGGCGCTGCGGGCGGCGCGCGACCGGAGGATCAGGCGCCGATGGCCTGCTCGAAGGAGAAGACGCCCTCCGGGTCGTACTTCCGCTTGATCTGGACCAGGCGCTCGTAGTTGGCGCCGTAGTAGGCCTCGCGCCAGTTCGTCAGCTCCGGGTCGACGAAGTTCTGGTAGGCGGAGTCGGTGAGGTGGGGGGCCATGGCGGCGTGCAGGCTGTTCAGCCAGTCGAGGCCCGCGTTGATCTGTGCGGGGCTGTCGTCGTCGGTCCAGGACGTGTCCATGGAGACCAGGAACAGCGTGTCCCGGTGGACGAAGGCGGTGGCGTCGGGAGCCACCCGGTTGATGGCGCCTCCCCAGGAGAACAGGCCCACGCCGCCGCCGTCGGGGTTGTGGCTGCCGGGCCAGCGCTCCACCCAGGACAGCATGGTCGCGACGCCCTCGGCCGTGAGCGGCTCGCGGATGTAGTTGGAGCGCAGCGCGAACTGGTCGCCCGACGTCGCGTGGATCATGTACTTGTTGGCCTCCCAGAACGTTCGCTCGGTGACGTCCCTGGACACCGGGGCGGCTGCGGTGAGGACGGGGTCGAGGATCTCCAGACACTCCTGTGCGGGTCCGAAGTACTGTCCCTGCAGGGTGACTTCGGCGTTGTCGCGGATCGCGCCGAGTCCGGTGCCGTGCGTCCACACACCGAGCCGGGCCGCGAAGTCGTCCGGCGCCCGCTGCACCATGCGCTGGCCCGCCTCCAGTACGGCCGCCGCGTCCGCCCACCTCCAGGTCAGGTGGAAGGTGGTGACGTCCGGGACCGGGTGGGCCTGGAAGGTGAGCGAGACGTTGATGCCGAAGTTGCCGCCACCGCCGCCCCGGCAGGCCCAGAACAGGTCGGGGTTCTCCCGCTCGTCGCAGACGGCCAGGGAGCCGTCGGCGAGGACCACGGTGGTCTCCACCAGGGCGTCCGCGGTGAGCCCGTAGCGGCGGGCGGCGAACGCGGCGCCACCGCCGAGAGCGAGGCCCGCGACACCGACGGTCGGGCTCGTGCCGGTGGAGAAGACCATTTCGTACGGCTGCGTGGCGTCGTAGACATGGCTGATCTTCGCGCCGCCTCCGGCGACGACCAGGCCGGTGGAGCCGTCGGCGACGGTCTGGGTGAGTCGGCTCAGGTCGATGACCAGGCCGTCGTTGACGGAGTACCCGGCGAAGCTGTGGCCGCCGTTTCGAGCGACGACCGGGACGTCCTGCTCGCGTGCCCACACCAGGGCCCGCTGGACGTCCGCGGTGTGCGCCGCGGTGACCACGGCGGACGGAGTGCGGTCCTTGTAGCGGGTATTGAACAGCTTGGAGCCGACGCGGAAGCCGGCGCTGCCCGGCAGGAAGACGCGGCCCTCGACCTCGCGGGCCAGCGAGGAGTAGTCGACGCCCACGGTCAGCGCACCTCCTCGAGGTACGACACGCCGCTGTCGGCGTGGGCACCGTAGCGCTCCCAGCGCTCGTGCAGCCGGATCCGGCCGTCGTCCAGGAGCTCCGGGGTGTTCACGCTGTGGCCGGAGATCACACGTCCGTCCTCCAGGACCATGCTGTACGAGAAACTGATCACGCCGTCGGTGTCGCGGGTCCCCGCGAGGGAGCCCCGGCGCACGTCACCGCCGGCGAACTCTGCCCAGACCAGGTCGCTCTCCTGCCGGTAGAGCGCACTGGGGGCGTCCTCGGCCGGGTCGGCCAGAACCTTCCGGAATCGCTTGCCGTCGTAATTGATCACGCCGGCCATGGAACCGGCGCGCGGCATTGCCCGAAAGGGCCACGGCCAACGGACAATCAACCGGACGCGACGGACGCCACCCCCCTCACTTCCACCCCAGTTGATTGTTCACGCCGGACATGGCTTTCGGGCAACCCGTGTGCCCCGTGGAATCGGGCTGTCACTCGGTTACAGGAGGCGAACAACGCGTGGACGAGAACGGCGCCAAGGACGGCGTGATCCTGCTCATCGGTTGCGGCCTGCGCAAGTACCGGGAGTACCTGCTCGCCGGCGCGGCCGCGACGCACCCCGTGTGGCTCTTCACGAGTACCGAACCCGACTGGCAGTCCCCGTACCTGACCGGCCATACCGTCGTGGACGTCACCGACCGGGAGGCCGTGCTGCGTGCCGCGCGGGAGCTGACCGCGAGCCATACCGTGCGTGGCGTGCTGAGCTGGGACGAGACCCTGATCGTGACCACCGCCCACGTCGCCGACGCGCTCGGTCTGCCCGGCGCGGGCCCGGACGGCGTCGAAGGGTGCCGGGACAAGTTCCGCAGCCGCCGACTGCTCACCGAGGCGGGGATCGACCAGCCGCGGTATGCCTGGGTGGATACCGCCGAGGAAGCTCTCGCGGCGGCGGAGGAGATCGGCTACCCGGTCGTCGTCAAGCCGCGCGGCATGGGTGCCAGCATCGGTGTCGTGCTCGCCGCCGACGCCGCTGAGGTCGCAGAGGCCTTCCGCACCGCCGAGGAGGCCAGCCGGATCGGCGCGGTGCCCTACCGGGGCGGCGCGCTCGTCGAGGAGTACCTGGAAGGCCCCGAGATCAGCATCGACGCGGCCGTCGTGAACGGCGGGTACCACCCGATGTTCGTGGCCCGCAAGCAGGTCGGCCTCTTCCCGTACTTCGAGGAGATCGGCCACCACGTCGCCGCCGACGACCCGCTGCGCACCGACCCCGTCCTGCTGGACATGCTGCGTGCCGCCCACCACGCCATCGGCTACGGCTTCGGCATCACCCACACCGAGGTCAAGCTCACCGCCCGCGGCCCGGTCGTCGTCGAGATCAACGGCCGACTCGGCGGCGACCTGATCCCACGCCTGGGCCAGTTGGCCACCGGGATCGACCCGGCCGAGGCCGCCGTCCTGGCCGCGCTCGGCGAGCACCCCGAGTTCAGCGACACCGAGCACCGTACGGTCGGTATCCGCTTCGGCTATCCACCCGAGGACTGCCGGGTGCGCTCGGTCACCCCGCCGTCCACGGCCGAGGGCCTGCTCGCCGCCGAGGCGATGGCCGAGCCCGGCACCGAGCTACGGCTGCCCCCGAACGGCTACATCGCCCGCCACGCGTACGTCATCTGCGCGGGAGCGGACCCGGAGGAGACCGCCGGCCGCCTGGACGCGGCCGCGGACCTCGTCGAGCTCGACTGGGAGCCGCTGCACGTGCCCGTCCCGGCCTGACCCACACCCCTCGAGAGCCGCCCGACACACCCGTCCCGCACCGGCCCGTACACACCGTGAACCGCTCCCGCGCCCGACAGGCCCGGGGCCGGCCGCGGCCCGTGCCCGGCTCTCCCGGACTCAGACCGCCGTCCCACCGTCTCTGGAGTCACTTCATGGCACACCGCACAGTCGAACTGCTCGCCATAGGCGCCGGCCCGGCCAACCTCGCACTCGCCGTCGCGCTCGAGGAACTCGCCCCCGAGCTCGCGGAGCAGACCCTCGTTCTCGAGCGGGAGAAGAACGTCGTATGGCAGCGCGGCATGCTGCTGCCCGACGCCCTGAGCCAGGTCTCCTTCCTCAAGGACCTGGTCACGATGCGCAATCCCCGCAGCGAGTTCTCCTTCATCAACTTCCTGCACACACGCGATCGCCTCGACGCCTTCGTCAACCTCGGCAGCTTCGTGCCCTATCGCAGCGAGATATCCGAGTACCTGCAGTGGGTCGCCGATTCGCTGCAGAACGTGCGGGTCGAGTACGGCCACGAGGCCACGGCCATCGCGGATGTGCACAGCGCGGACGGTGAACTCACCGGCTGGACGGTCACGCTGGCCGACGGCGACACCATCGGCTGCCGCTATCTGGTGATCGGCGCCGGCCGCGACGCCCATGTGCCCGCCGTCTTCGACGGGCTGCCGGCCGAGCGAGTCATCCACTCCACCGAGTACACCCAGCGCATCGGCTGCGTACCCACGCACGGCTCGCCGCGGGTCACCGTCGTCGGCGGGGCGCAGAGCGCCGCCGAACTGTTCGGCGCGGCACTGCGGGACCTGCCCGGGTGCCGGCCCACCATGATCATGCGTTCGATCGGCTTGAACGGCTACGAGAGCAGCAAGTTCACCAACGAGCTCTTCTACTCCTCGTTCGTCGACGAGTTCTACGGGGCCTCGCCCGAGGCCCGACACCAGCTCCTGGCGGAGATGCACCGCACCAACTACGGCGGTCTCGCCCCCGCCACCCTGGAGTCGCTGTACCGGCAGTTCTACCAGGACCGGCGCAGCGGACAGGACAGGCTCGGCATGATCACCATGACCGACGTCACCGGGGCCGAGCAGGACGGTGACGAGATCGTGCTCACCCTCACCGACCGCAAGTCGGGTACCAGCAGGGAACTGCGCACCGACCTGGTCCTGCTCGGCACCGGCTTCAGCCGGGAGATGCCGCGCATGGTCAGGATGCTCGGCGACTCGCTCGGCCTGGAGCGCGTGGACGTGACCCGCAACTACCGCCTGGAGCTGGGCCGTCCGGCCACCGGTGCCTGCTATGTGCAGGGCGTGAACGAGAGCACCCACGGCATCGCCGACTCCCTGCTCAGCGTCCTCGCCGCCCGCTCCGCGGAGATCACCAAGGACATCCTCGAACACCGCGCCGGCAGTCCGGCCGGCCGGTACCGGTCCCTCCTCGCCGCCGTCTGAGCCGCCCGCAGGCACGACCACCTCACCGGACCACGCAGAGAGACGACAGCCAGCCATGCTCATCAAGCACCTCGACCGAGACGGCCTCACCCACGAGAACGGCCTGGACGCCCAGCGGCTGCTGCCCTGGGGAGCGCTGAACGCCCCCTTCGAGGGCTCCTGGTGCGTCATACGCCCGGGTACCGCCTCCACCGCCCACGCCCACCACGAGTACGAGATCTTCATCGCCCTGCGGGGCGAGGCGTTCCTGGAGTCGCGCGGCGAGCGGGTTCCGTTCAACGCCGGCGACATCGTGCACTTCCCGCCGCAACACGAGCATCGCGTCGTCAACGAGTCCGACGCCGACTTCGAGATGTACAGCGTCTGGTGGGACGCCGACATGGCCGAGCGCTTCACCGCCCGCCACACCGAGGAGGCCTGAGCCATGACCGAGCGCACCGAGCAGCGGCGCACCGTCATCATCGGCCCGCCCCCCACCCCCAACGGCGACCTGCACGTGGGTCACATAGCGGGGCCGTACATGGCAGCCGACGTGCACACCCGCTTCCTGCGCGCGACCGGCCGGCCGGTGCTCTACACCACCGGCACGGACGACAGCCAGACCTACGTCGTCTCCAGCGCCGCCAAGCTGGGCACCACGCCCGAGGCGCTCGCCGAGAAGTCCTGGCACGACATCCGGGCGACACTCGGTCTGATGGGCATCTCCGTCGACGGCTTCGCCCCCTTCGACGACGGCTACCGCGCCATGGTCCTGGACTTCGTCATGCGACTGCACCGCGCGGGCAAGCTGCGTCTGCGCAGGGTGAAGCTGCCGTACGTCGAGGCCACCGGTGAGTTCCTGATGGAGGGCCTGGTCAGCGGCGGCTGCCCGGTCTGTCTCGCGGTCAGCCGCGGCGGGCTGTGCGAGAGCTGCGGTCACCCCAACAACTTCGCCGAGCTGACCGACCCGCGCTCCACGGTCGACCCGACGGCCGATGTGACCTACCGCGAGACCGAGATCCTGGTGCTGCCCCTGGAGGAGTACCGGGAGCGGCTGACCGCGTTTCACGAGGCCAAGCAGTCCACCTGGCGGCCGCACATCGTGCAGTTGATGCGCGAGCTGCTCGCCCGCCCGCTGCCCGACTTCCCGATCACCTACCCGGCGGGCTGGGGCATTCCCGCCCCGTTCCCGGAGACCGCGGGCCAGGTGCTCAACGCCTGGGCCGAGGGCATGCCGGCCTCGATGTACTGCACGGCCGTCGCCCAACGCGCGCGGGGCGAACAGCCCGCGAGCGACGACGAGTTGTGGCTGGCCGAGAACGACATCCGGCTGGTGTACTTCCTCGGCTTCGACAACGCCTACTTCTGGGGACTGACGCATCTGGCGCTGCTCCTCGCCCACGAGGGCCGCTATGTGGTGCCGGACGCCATCGTCTGCAACGAGTTCTACGAGCTGGAGAACGAGAAGTTCTCCACCAGCAAGGGCCACGTCGTGTGGACCCGCGACCTGGTCCGCGAGGCGCCGCGCGACTTGGTGCGCTTCTACCTCGCGCTGACCGCGCCCGAGCACGCCCGCACCAACTTCTCCCGGGCCGCCTTGGAGAAGATCACCGGCGAGCGTCTGGTCGAACCGTGGAACCGGCTGGCGCAGTTG
The DNA here is from genome assembly GCF_049974585.1 of Streptomyces sp. UG1. Taxonomy (NCBI): domain Bacteria; kingdom Bacillati; phylum Actinomycetota; class Actinomycetes; order Kitasatosporales; family Streptomycetaceae; genus Streptomyces; species Streptomyces sp. UG1. Next base: position 220,791 of record NZ_JBNGGG010000006.1, read on the forward strand.
CTCGGCAAGGCGGTGGCCGAACTCGGCGTGCAGCGCGAAGAGCTGGCCGTATCGGTGGCGGCGAACGCCCGCCGGGCCGCGATCGCCGAGAGGTTCGCCGCCGGTTACGAGCTCACCGGGTACAGCCTCAGCCGCACCGCCGATCTGATCCCGCTGCACATCGAGCGGCTGCTCGGCCGGGCTGAGGCCCTGCTCGACGGACCGGCCCCAGCGGACCGCGAGGCCTGTGCCGCCGCGCTCGGCGATCTCTTCGCCGAGCTGCGCACGCTGCTCGCGGCGGCCTCGCCGATCCTCATCGACCTCGCCGAACGGGTGCGGGCGGAGGGCGGGTTCGACGGCACTTTCACGCTCGTGCCCGACGAGACCACGATCAGGCCGTTCATCGTCCCGGAGCTCGGCCGTGCGGCCGCGGAGAGCTGAGCGGCGTCGGCGGCCCCGCACGACAACGACCAGGGAATCGACCAGGGAGGGCGATGCGCGATGCGCGTCATCGTGGTGGGCGGTGGTGTGATCGCCCTGCTGACCGCCGTGGAGTGCGTCCTCGGCGGACACCGGGTCACGGTCCTCGACCAGGGGCCCATCCCGCACAGCCGGGCCACCTCTTTCGACCAGCACCGGATCATCCGGGCCCTGCACCCGGCCGATCCGCTCGCCACCGCGGCGGCGCTGCGCGCCCACCGCCGCTGGATCGAACTCGAGGAGCTCTTCGCCACCCGCTTCTACGAGCGGGTCGGCGCGCTCACCGTACTCCCGCCCGCCGCGGCGGACACGGGCGCCGCCCTCCTCACCGACGCCGGCGGCCGGGCCCGGACAGTGACCGCGAGCGCGCTCGCCGACCGCTATCCGCACCTGAAGCTCGACGGCTCCCTCAGCGCCGTCCTGGAGGACGAGGCCGGGGTGCTGCTCGCCGATCGGGTGCTCGCCGCCTCCGCCGGTTGGCTCAAGTGGCAGCCCGGCACCCGGCTCGTCGAGCGCCGGCCCGCCGTCGCCGTGGACGGGCAGCGCGGGCAGGTGCGCCTCGCGGACGGACAGGTGCTCGACGGGGACGGCGTGCTGGTCGCAGTCGGCCCGTGGTCGCGCCGACTGCTTCCGGAGCGGGTCGGGAAACTGCTCACCCTGCACCGCCAGTCGCTGCTGTATTGCAGGGTGCCCCGCGGGCAGGCCGAGGCCTGGGCGGCCACCCCCGCCGTCCCGGCTCTCGGCAGCCGGCGAGGCGCCTGGCTCGTCCCGCCGGTGGCGGGGACCGCGCTCAAGCTGAGCTCGGCTGCCGTCTGCCGCGAGGCGGACGAGCTCACCGATCACCTCACGCCGCAGGACTGGCAGCGGGAGCTGGAGAACGAGTTCGGCAACCTGCTGCCGGGCTTCGGCCCGGACTGGGTCCTCGGCAGCAAGGACTGCTATTACCTGTCGTTCACCGAGACCGGCGGTCCGCTGGTGGCCGCCCTCGGCGGCTCGGGCCACGCGTACGCCGCCTGCGGCGGTACGTCCTTCAAGTTCGCCCCGCTCATCGCCCGTTCCCTGGCCGCGCGGATCACCGGCGCCACCCCCGACCCGACCGGGTTCGCAGCACTGGACGACACACCCCTGGACGCCGCCGGGTGACCCTGCTCCCCACCCTCCTCCCACTCGTCACCCGCCACGCCCGAACAGCCGAAAGGACGCATGCCATGAAACTCCTGGCGATCGAAGCCCGGCAGAACGCCACCTACTACGTCTCCCGCTACGAGCAGATCGCCGCCCTCGGCGCCGACCTGTACGTCCTCAACGGCGAGGGCACCGAGGACTTCTGGCCCGCTGACCGCTACCGCGTGGTCGGCTCCCGCGCCATCGACACCCTGATCGCCGCGGCCAAGCAGTGGCATGCCGAGGAACGCTTCGAGGGTGTGTTCGCCTTCTCCGAGTCCGCCGTGCTCGCGGTCGCCGCGGTCGCCGAGGCGCTCGGACTGCCCGGCATCGGCGTGGAGGCCGCCCGGGCGAGCCGCAACAAGCTGCTGATGCGTCAGGCGCACGAGCGAGGCGGGGCCGCCCATCCCTCTTTCCGCTTCGTCATCGACGAGGCGGAAGCCCTCGCCGCCGCCGAGGAGTTCGGCTACCCCGTCATCGTCAAGCCGACCCTGGGCGCCGCCTCCAACTACGTCTTCCGGGCCGACGACGCGGACGAACTGCGCGAGCGCTACACCCAGGCCGCGGCCGGCCTGACCGAGCTGACCTGGTATGCCATGGAGGCCGATGGCCTCGACCTAGGCCCGCACGGGCTGCTCGTCGAATCCTTCCTCGACGGGGACGAGTTCCTCATCGAGGCACTGGCCTGGGACGACGACGTCTACCTCGGCTCGATCGTGGACCGGGTGACCGCCGAGGGCGACACCTTCGACGACGATGTGCACCACGCGCCGACCGCGCTCAGCCCGCAGCAGGTCGAGGCCGTCCACGCGGTGGTCGCGGCGGGTGCGCGCGCCCAGGGCCTGACCCGCAGCGTCATGCATGCCGAGGTGCGCTTCCACGAGGGCCGTCCGCACCTGGTGGAGATCGCCGTACGGCCCGGCGGTGGCGGCCTGGACCACATGGCGCGCATCTCCGCGGGCTACGATCCGATCGCCGCGGTCGCCGACGTGGCGCGCGGGGTCCGCCCCAAGGTCGAGCCCTACCGGCCCACCGGGGTCCACACGGCAGCCATGTGTCTGCTGCCGCCGTCCTCCGGACGCGTCGAGCGTCTGCGTGTCCCGGACGATGTCGCCGACCGCGACGACCTGTTCTTCCTCAAGGTCACGGCGAAGCCCGGCGACCTCGTGCGCCGCCCGCCGGAGGGCAACAGCATTCTCGGCTTCCTCGGGGTGACGGGCACTTCCTTCGAGGAAGCGATGTCCACCGCGAACGAACTCGCCGGCCGGATCGAGGCCGAGCTGATCGCCCCGGACGCCTGACGCCCGCCCGACCAGCCACCCCGAGGAGAGTGACATGACCGAACGTCCCGTGATCATGGTGGGCTTCGTGCCCGTGGCGGTGACCTCGCTCGCCCAGTTCCAGCCCGAGGGCTCCGTGATCGTCGTCGACGAGCCCGACGTGATCCGCAAGCGCGAGCTGCGGCCGAAGGCCGACGAGGCCCCCGTCGTACGGGAGCTGATCGCCTGGGAGTACCAACTCGCCGGCGCCGCCGACGAGTTCTACAACACACATCCCGACCTCGACCCGGTCGCGATCGCCCCGCTGCAGGAGTACGCCACGCCGTTCGCGGCCCGGCTCGCCGAGCGCTACGGCCTGCCGGGCGGCGGCTTCGGGGCGGTGCGGATCCTGCGCGACAAGGCCCTTCTGCGCAAGGTCAGCCGGGCCGCCGGCATCCTCAACCCCGAGTCGGTCGAGGTGACAGGGCCGGACGAGGTCCGTGCGTTCATGGCGGAGCACCCCGGCCCCGCCGTGCTCAAGCCGGCCAACCGGCAGGCCGCCGTCGGCACCCGGATCCTCGGCTCCGCCGACGAGATCGACCAGGCCTGGGCGGAGTGCACCGCGATGGACGAGGGCCTGATGGTGCCCGACCGCGGCTTCGAGCTGCGGATGCTCGTCGAACGGTGTGTACGGGGCCCGGAGTACAGCGTGGAACTGCTCGTGGAGCGGGGCCGGGTGCTGTTCGGCAACGTGACCGGCAAGGACCTCTACCCGGGGGACCGTCCGGTCGAGCTCGGCCACCTGGTGCCCGCCGACATCCCCGGCGAGCTCGACGTGCTGCTGCGCGCCGAGACCGACCGCCTGCTGCGGGCTGTCGGGTTCGGGACGGGCATCACCCACTGCGAGTGGATCGTCGAGGACGGGCGCCCCCATCTCGTCGAGTGCGCGGGCCGCTTCCCCGGGGACGGCATCGTGGACCTGATCGACCGCGCGTACCGGATCGATCTCGTACGTGCCTTCTGGACCCTCATGAAGGGCGAGCCGCTGCCCGGGCCGCTGCCCGAGCGGGCGCCGGGCGCCGCCGCCATCCGTTTCCTGCACACCGGATCGGGCGTCGTCGAATCCGTCTCAGGCGTCGAGGAGGCCCGCGAACTGCCCGGTGTCTCCGTCTGCTCGGTGACCGTGGAGACCGGCGCGCAGGTGAACGAGCTGCGCAGCTCCTGGGACCGGATCGGCTCGGTGGTGACCGAGGCGGACACCGGTCCCGAGGCCCGCGACACCGCCGAGCGCGCCCTTCGGACCGTGGATGTGAAGGTGCGTCCGGCGGACCGGCGGCCCGCGTAGCGTGGCCCGCGGTCGGGGAGATCACTGGAAGGGGAGGCCGGACATGGCCACCGTCGAGGACGTGCGGCGACTGGCGCTGACACTGCCGCGCACCGAGGAGCATCTGATCCGGGACCGGGTGAAGTTCCGCATCGGCAGGACCGTCTATCTCGCACTGTCCCGTGACGAGACCAGGCTGGGCTTCGCCTTCCCCAAGGAGGAGCGCGCGGCCCTGGTGGCCGCCGAGCCCGCGAAGTTCTCCCTGCCGCGCGCCTGCGACCTGCGCTACAACTGGGCCCAGGCCTCGCTCGCCGCGCTGGACCTGCCCGAGCTGACGGAGCTGGTCACCGAGGCGTGGCGGATGTGTGTCCCCGCGAAGGTCGCCCGCGCCCACCTCGGCCCCGACCCGGAGCCGCCCCCGGCCCCGCGCCTGGCCCGGCTGCGCGCCTCGGCCGAGGTGTTCAACGGATTCCGGGGAGTCGACCGCGGCTGGCTGCGGTTGCGTGAGCTGACCGCGCCCGGCATCGATCTCGCCGACCCGGTCCACCGCGACGTCCTGCATCGCTGGCTCAACTCATGGGGCTGCCGGCTTCCCTACCCACGCGAGGGCGAGCCGTATCTGCTCGGCGACGCACTCGCCGCCTGGACTGAGCGGCACTCGCTGCCCCGCACTCCGCTGGCCGAGCTGGACGACGCCGGCGTCGACGCCGTGGCCCGCGCGTACGGAGAGCTGGCCGCGCTGGTGGTCAAGGCTCCCCCGCGGGGGCGCACGCTGGGGCCGACGGCGGCCGCGAAGGCGCTGTACGCACTGAGCCCGGACACCGTCATGCCCTGGGACGCGGCCATCGCCACCGAGCTCTACGGCGCCCGGGACGCCGCCGCCTTCGCCCGCCATCTGCGTACCGGCCGGGCCTGGGCGCGGGCCGTTCTCACCGAGAGCGGCCAGGACGCCGACGCCCTCGTCGCGGAGCTCGGCCGCCCCGCCGTCACACTCCCCAAGGTCCTCGACGAACACCTGTACGTGACGATCACCCACCGCCCGGCCGGGTAGGCCGAGTTGTCCGAATACCGACTGTCCGTCTGTGGCCCGTGTGACGATCCCCACGGTCGTCGAACCGAGCCACCCGATCCCCCCCGAATCGCGGCGAAAGCTGCGAGCAGGCACTCGCGAAAGGCATCGAGAACCATGTCAGTTGACCAGAGCACCAAGGACAAGGCACAGCGCCTGCGCGGCCTCGGCACGGAGGCCGTGCTCGTCCTGCCCAACGCCTGGGACGCGGGCAGCGCCGCTGTGATCGCGGCCGCGGGCGCCCCGGCCATCGCCACGACCAGCGGTGGCGTCGCGTGGTCCCTAGGCAAGGGGGACGGAGAGCAGGCGAGCCGGGAGGAGATGCTCGCGGCCGCCGCGCGGATCGCCGCCACCGTCGACGTACCGGTCACGGTGGATGTCGAGGGCGGGTACGGCGCGGCTCCGGCCGAGGTCGCCAAGACCGTCACGGCGGTGGTCGCGGCCGGCGCGGCCGGCATCAACCTGGAGGACTCCAAGGCCGTGGGCGGCCCTCTGTTCACTGCTGCGGAGCAGGCGGACCGGATCGCCGCGGCGCGGGCGGCCGCGACCGAGGCGGGGCTGCCCGAGCTGGTGATCAACGCCCGTACGGACGTCTACGTGTTCGGCATCGGCGAGGAGTCCGGACGCCTGGAGGACGTTCTGGCCCGCGCGGCGGCGTACGCCGAGGCGGGCGCCGACGGCATCTTCGTGCCCGGCCTGCTCGACCTGGCGGTGCTCGGCGAGCTGGCAGGGCGCTCTCCGCTGCCGGTGAACGCCATGGCGGGACCGGGCGGGCCGAGCGTGGCGGAGCTGGCGAAGGCCGGCGTGCGCAGGGTGAGCGTGGGCACCGGCGTCGCCCAGGCCGCGTACACGGCGGCCCGGCGGGCCACGCTCGAGCTCCTCGGTGCCGGCACCTACGAGGAGCTGGACGGCTCACTCGACTTCTTCCAGATGGACGGCCTGTTCAGCGACTGAGCCCGAGGGGCCGCCCGGGATGCCTCACCGCGTCCGGTCGTGCGGGTCGTGCACCGGCCGACCGGACTCCCGGACCCCAGGGGTGCGGGGCGCGTCGCGCTCGGTCCGCTGGGTCACCGCGGTTCAGCGCGCGGCCGTCCAGCGCGCGACCACCTGGTCCAGGACGTCGAGCGGCAGGGCGCCGCCGCCGAGCACCAGGTCGTGGAAAGCGCGCAGGTCGAATGCGGAACCCAGCTCCCGCGCCGCCCGCGTCCGCAGCCGCTGGATCTCCAAGCGGCCCGTCATGTAGGAGAGGGCCTGCCCGGGCCACTCGATGTAGCGGTCCGTCTCGTTCTGGATCTCCACTTCGGCGAGGATGGTGTGCGCCTGCAGAAACGCCACGGCTCGCTCCCGGCTCCAGCCGAAGTGGTGCAGCCCGGTGTCGACGACGAGGCGCGCGGCCCGGAGCGAGTCCATCGCGAGCATGCCCAACTGGGCGAGCGGCCCGGAGTACAGGCCCATCTCGTCGGCGAGCCGTTCCGCGTACAGACCCCAGCCCTCGATGTAGGCGTTGATCCACGCGATGCGGCGCAGGCGCGGCAGCCAGGTCAGTTCCTGGGCCAGGGAGAGCTGGACGTGGTGCCCGGGCACGGCCTCGTGGAAGGCGGTCGCCTCGGCGAGCACCCTGGAACGCTCCGTCGCCCGGTCCGTGTTCGCATGGTAGGTTCCCGGCCGCGAACCATCCAGGGCGGCCGGCATGTACCAGGCCTGCGGCGCGCCCGGCACCTCCTTGCCGTCCAGGACGCAAGGGGCCGCGGGCAGTCGCCCGAACCGCCGTGGCGCGGCCAGCTCGGCGAGCGTGATCGACTTACGGGCGGCGGCAAGCATCTCGGCCGCGCCGCTCCAGCGCAACGCGGCGTCCCCGCTCAGGCGTTCGCGTACCTCCGCCGCGGTGGGCGCACCACCGAAGGCCTGGCCGCCGACGCGCGCGTACTCCTCCTCCAGGTGGGCGAGGAGGTCCAGCCCGGTGTCGTGCAGCTCCTTCGGGGAGCGGTCGGTGGTGGTGTGGACGCGGGCGAGGGTGGCGTAGTGCTCCTCGCCGTCGGGCAGATGGCACAGACCCGGGCGCTCCTGCGGGCGTCCGCGCGGGGCGAGTTCGGTGTCCAGTACATCGCGGTAGGCGGCGAACGCCGGACGCACCAGCTCGTCGATCAGCCTGTCCCGCTCGGCATGACGGCCCGCGGCCAGCGGCACCGCGCGCAGCGGATCGCCCGCGGGGTCCGCGAGGTAGGCATCGAGCCGGGCGACGGCGGTGCGGACCCGCTCGGCGACGGGCAGCCTGCCCGCGCGCAGGCCGTCCCGGTGACGCCGGGCGGCCTCGGTCAGATAGGCGGGGACGGCCGCGAGCCGGTCGAGGTGACCGCGCTCCTGCTCCTCGCCGGCCGGGCGCACTTCGGGCAGGGAGCCGAGCAGCCGGCCGAGCGGTGAGTTCTGGTAGTCGGCGACGGTGTGCTCGATCAGCCTGGTGCCGAGCCGGTCGGCGACCGCGCCCGCCTGCTGGACCACCACCGCCCGGGTGATCTCCTCGGTGGCATCCGCGACCGGCGCGCGCTGGGCCTGCTCGGCGAGCCGCAGCGCCCGCTCCCGCAGGGCGACCCGCGCCTCCTCGGAGGGGTCCGCGAGCCGTCCGAGGGTCTCGGGGCAGCCGTCGAGCGCGTCGTCGAGCGGGTCCTCGGCGGCGATGACGCCCACGGCCTCCTCGGCGAGAGCTCCGACGGGTGAGGCCGATGCCGGCTCGCGGGCGGACGTGGTGGCGGGGGGCAGGGTCATGCTCGGGGTCTCCTGTCGTGGGGTGGGCCGGCGTAGCCGCCGGGGCCGGTTGGGTTGGCTCGGCGTGGGAGGAGACGCACGCGCCTCACGCTGTTCGGGCCGGCTCGGTGAGGGACGCGCTCGCCATCGGGTCCGACTGGGACAGGACGAACTCGCGTACCAGGGGCGGTAGTCCGTACTGGCCGGGTACGTCGGTCCGCTCCAGCACGCCGCTGTCGACCAGGGACTCGAGCAGGTCCTCGACCGGCTCCGCCACAGGTTCGAGGGAGCGTGCGAGCGCGGTCACGGACTCGTACGCCACCGTGTCCACCGACGGCCGAAGCTTTGCCCCCGCGAACTGGCGCAGCACGAGCCGGGCCCACGGGGTGAGGCGCCGGTAGACGTCCTCGAGTCGCTCGGTCAGGCTCTCGTCCCCGACGCGCAGCCGTGCCAACGGTCCGTCCCCGTCGATCAGTTCGGCGACGGCCTCGTCCAGCCGGGCCTCGGGCCGCGCAGCCAGCTTCCGTCCCGCGAGGTTGAGCGCGAGCGGCAGATCGCCGCAGGCCTCGGCGAGCGCGAGGCCGGCGCGGGGGGCGGCGCGGAGCCGCTCGCCGCCGATCACGTCGGCGAGCAGTGCCATCGACCCGTCCCGGTCGAGCACGGGCAGTCTCAGCCGACGCACGCCGTCCAGGCCGAGCAGCCGCCCCCGGGCGGTGAGGACGATCCTGCTGTGGGGCGTGGCGGCGAGCAACTCGCGCACCTGGCGTTCGTGGCGTACACCGTCGAACACCACGAGCAGGCGCCGCTCGTGCAACAGCGAGCGGTACAGCCCGACGCGCTGGACGGGATCGTCCGGGACGTGCTCCTGCGCGACTCCGAGGGCGCGCAGCACGCCGCCGGCGATTCCCGCCGCGTCCTTGCGCCCGTCGGCGGCCGGTTCGAGATTGACGTACAGCTGTCCGTCCGACAGGCCGACCGCCAGTTCGCGGGCGAGTCGCAGCGCGAACGCCGACTTGCCCACGCCGACCTGCCCGTGGATCACCAGCGGCGCGGCGGTGGCGGTGCCGAGCGCGGTCAGCACCCGCGCCTGCCGGAGCCGCTCGTCCCGCCCGGCCAGCGGTCGTCGTTCCATCGGCAACTGGGCGGGCGTCGGCAGCACCGCGCGCGCCACGGCCCGCAATCGAGTCTCCCGCACCCGGTGCACGGGCTGGGCGGCCGGGCGGCGGCCGTCGTCGTGGTGGCGTGCCGCCTCGCGCCAGCGCCGCTCCCAGGTGGCCCGGTCCCCGCCGCAGGCCTCGGCGAAGGCGAGTGCCACTTGGAGGGTCGGAAGCCGATGGCCGGCCGCCGCGTCCGAAAGCACCGACGCGGAGAACAAGGCCCGCTTCGCCAGCTCGCGGTAACTGGGGGAGCCCGCCATGACCCGGAGTCGGCGCAGCTCCCGGGCGAAGACGGTGGCCGGTCCGGCGTCCGGTGCCAGGGGTTTCTCCGGTCTGCCCACGGTCATGCTCCTCGGGGGTCGGTGGCGGTGTGCCTCGGCCCTGCCGTGCACCGCCGTCTCCTTCCTGCCCCCGCAGCGTCCGGTGGCCCGTTACCGATCCCGTCCCGCTGCGGTACCACGTCCGCCGCCCCGTTTCGTTGCGCCGCGTACCGTTCGTACGGCTGTGCGTTTATGCTCTCGCTGGCCGAGACGTGACGGGGCGTTCGGCAACACGGGGTTGGGGGACCGCATGGCAATGACCGACGCGGAGAAGGACAGGAGCGATCGTTCGGGGGGCGCCGTCGGCGACCCCCATCAGACGGGGACGGCTCGCTGGGCGCCGGGCACCAACGGCGCCCGGGAGCACCCCGCCCCCTCGCCGACCGGCCTGTCCTTCCTGCTGCTCGGCCCGCTCGAGGGCTGGTCGGACGGGCGCCGGCTGCGGTTCGGCGGGGCCATCAAGGAACGTGTCCTCGCCATGCTGCTGCTCGAACCCGACCGGGTCGTTCCGGTCTCCCGGCTGGTGGAGGCGGCCTGGGACGAGGATCCGCCGGCCACCGCCTGCCATCAGGTCCGCAAGGCGGTGACCGATCTGCGCCGCCGCATTCCCGGCGGCAGCGAAGTGATCGTCACCGACGGCCCCGGCTACCGGGCCGTGCTCGCCGGTGCCCGGCTCGACCTGCTGGAGTTCGGCGCTCATCTGGCCACGGCCCGCCGGGCCGTGGCCGAGGACCGCCGCGCCGACGCCGTACGGGAACTGGGCGCGGCGCTCGCCCTGTGGCGCGGAAGCATCCTGTCCGGCACCGGCGGGCCCGTGATCGAGGCGGCCGCCGAGGTCCTGGAGGAACGCCGGCTCATCGCCGCGGAGCAGCTCTTGGAGATACGGCTCGCCCTCGGCGAGGCCACCGGTCTTGTCGCCGATCTGCGCGACCTGGTCGCGGCACATCCGCTGAGGGAGACCTTGCGCGGCCAGTTGATGCTCGCCCTGTACCGCTCGGGCCGCCAGGCCGAGGCGCTGGAGGAGTACGGCCGGGTCCGCACCCTGCTCGTGGAGGAGTTGGGGGTCGACCCGGGTCCGCGCCTGGCACAACTGTACGAGGACATCCTGCGCGACAGCCCGAATCTGTACCCGGCCCCCGCAGAACCGTCCCTGCAGGTGACGCGGGCGCCGACCGGGACGTCCGGGCAGGAAGCCGTCACGCACGCAGTCGGCCCCACCGGGCAGGCGGCCGTATCACCCGCCGGGGGCAGGGAGGCGCCCACCACGGCTGCTGACGGGTCCACGCCGGCGGCGGGCCCCGTGGGGCCCGCCGCCAAGACCTCGCCCGGCTTCGCCGTCCCGACCGCCCCGCCCCGCGCCGGATCCTCCGACCCCATGACCTCGCCCGCCGCTTCGCCCGCCCGCCCGGAGCCGCCCTGCACCCTGCCGTACGACCTGGCCGACTTCACGGGCCGCCGCGAGGAACTCGCCAGGATCATCGAGCTGGCCACGGCGCCGGGCGGGGAACACGGGGCCAGGATCGTCGCCGTCGACGGCATGGGCGGCGCGGGCAAGACCTCGCTGGCCGTGCGGGCCGCACATCAGCTCGCCGCAGACTATCCGGACGGTCAGTTCCACTTCGATCTACGGGGCTTCACACCCGGCGAGGAGCCCATACAGCCGGAGAACGCGCTCGATGTGCTGCTGCGGATGCTCGGCACCCCGGGCGAGTCCATCCCACAGGATCTGCAGAGCCGTGCCGCCTTGTGGCGCTCCTCGCTTGCGGGGCGGCGGATCCTGCTGCTGCTCGACAACGCCGCCGACGTCGCCCAGTTGCGTCCGCTGCTCGCCCCGGCGCCCGGCTGTCTGGTACTGATCACCAGCAGGGCCCGGCTGGTGGACCTGGACGGGGCCGCGTGGCTCTCGCTCGGCCTGCTGCCCTCCGACGACAGTGCGGAGCTCGTGGCCGCGACACTCGGCGCAGACCGGGTCGCCGCCGAGCCCGAGGCGGCCGCCGAACTCGCCGAACGCTGCGGCCATCTGCCGCTCGCCCTGCGCATCGCCACCGCCCGGCTGCGCAACCGGCCCCGCTGGACGCTGTCCTACCTGGTCGACCGGCTGCGCGACGAGACCCGCCGGATGGTCGAGCTGACGTCCGGCGAGCGCGGGGTGGCGGCCACGTTGCGCCTGTCGTACCTGGCCATGTCCGGGCGGCACCGGACCGCGTTCCGGCTGCTGGCCGTCCACCCGGGCGGAAGGATCGACACGCACGCCGCGGCGGCCCTTCTCGGCCTGGACCCCTTCGAGGCGGAGGACGTCCTGGAGCATCTCCTGGACGTGCACCTGCTTCAGCAGCCCGACATAGGCTTGTACACCTTCCATGACCTGGTCCGCAGTTTCGCTCGGGAGCTGACCACCTCGCAGGAGGAGACCGCTGCCGTCACGGAGCGGCTGCTCGGGTACTACGTCGCCGCCACCGATGCCGCCTGCCAGGCCCTCTTCCCGGGCCGGGGGCAGCGCACCACAGGGCTCGCCGAGTACGAGGGCGGACTGCCGCCGCTGGACGACCGGGACGCGGCACGGCGCTGGTTCGCCCGGGAGCGCGACGGGCTGCTCACGGCGACGGCCCTGGCCTTCCGCCACGGCCTGGACCGGCATGCGACCGTACTGGCCCGGAATTTGATCTTCTATCTCAACGCCATGGGCGATCTGGCCGAGTACGGGGACGTCGCGCGGACCGCGGCCGAGGCCGCCCGGCGCACCGGTGACCCCTGGCTGCTCAGCAACGCCCTGTCCAACCTGGGTGTGGCGTGCTGGAAGCTCGGCCTTTTCGAGGAGGGCATCGAGGCGGTGACCGAGGCCCGCGACCTCGCCGTCCAGGTCGGCAACCGGGCCACGGAGGCGCACGCCGAGAGCGTACTCGGCACGCTGCACGCGACGCGCGCCCGCCATGAGCTGGCGCTGCCCCACCTGCGGCGCTCACTCGCCCTCGCCGGCGAACTCGGCACCATGCGCAACCAGGCCGACATCCTGTGCACTCTCAGCACGGCCTACGAGGCGCTGGGCCGCTACACCGAGGCGGCAGCGGCCGCGCAGGAGGCCGCCGAGATCTCCCGGCGGCTCGGTTACCTCAACAACGAAGTCGTGTCCCTGACGGACCTCGCCTTCGCCCAGGTCGGCCTGGACGACCACACCGCCGCCGATGACACCCTCGCGCGGGCCCGGGCCATGTGCGACGAGACCTCCCCGGCCGGGGACGTCGCCCTGCTGCTCGCCCTGTCCTCCCGGGTCGCCCAGGAACTCGGCGACACCGCCGCCGGACACGATTTCGCCCGCCGCGCACTCGACCTGGCCGCCGAGACCGACGCCCCCCTGCGCCGGGCCAAGACGCAGAACATCGTCGCCCGCTTCCACTTCCACGCCGGGGAGTACGAGACGGCGCGCGCCCTGCACGAGCGGGCCCGCGGGAGCGCGGCGGCGGTCTGTCTGCCGGTGGAGGAGTGGCATGCGCTGTCCGGGCTCGCCGACGCGGCACTGGCGCTCGGTGACGCGGCGACGGCCGCCCACCGCGAGGCCGCCGAGGAGTTGCTCACTCACCTGGCCATGGCCCGTCCGCCACGGAAGCGCTGAGCGGCGCCGGTGACGACCCGGAAAGCGACAGGGAAGCGCGACCCGTGGAACGACACGTGCCCCGCCCGGGCTTCGGGCGGGGCACGTGTCGTCCGGCGGGAGACGTCAGGGCTGCGGGGAGTGCGGGCTGGCCTCGTCGGCGAGCACCTGGTGCGAGGCCGCTCCTGCTCCGGCCCGGGCCTCGACGATCGCCCCCAGCCCGAGCACGAGAGCCAGTGCCGCGCAGGTCCCGATCAGTCTCGCTGCCTTGCTGCGCATAATCCCGTCCCCTGTTGGTAGTGCGGTGGCGGCCGTGCTGTCCGCTCTCGACATCGGCGATGCTCGTGGGGGCGGTTCCCGGAACGGTCCCTTCTCGTTACCGCGTGCGACGCAGGGGGCTGGGAGGGGACCGGGAACGCCGTCAGACCCAGCCGTCGGCACAGCCGGCGATCCGCGGCCCGTCGCGGGTGAGCACGGTGTCGATGCGCAGCACACCGGTCATGAACCCCGCCAGATCGAGCAACTCGCGCACGCAGGAACGGATCCCCGGGATCTCGTCCGCCGGGGAGTGCTCCCTTTGCCGGTGGTCCTCTCGGCGCACCGCGCCCGGCGTTTCCCGGCGTTCCACACCCACCACGTGGTGCATGCCGCCCAGCGACAGGGTCTCCACCCGGAACAGCGGTCCCACGAGCAGTTCCTCGACCACATGCGTGCCGCTTCCGGCCTGCCGTGTCCAGGCGGCGAGCTCCGCACGGTCTCGTACGACGGCCGTGTCCGCCCGACGCGCCCGCGAACCGCCGGGCTTGATGGCGACGGGCAGCCCGAACCGTTCGGCCACGGTGCAGACCGCCGCGACAGAGCCGGCCTCCTCGGCGCGTACCGGCGGGTGCATCCCCTCGCGCAGCAGCCGCCGCAGCGACGCGGGGCCCGTCAGCCGGTCCTCGACGGGGTCACGCCACCACAATTCCGGCCGCTCCCGCCGCACCCGCCGTACGACGGCCCGTACGGCGCCGTCGGCACCCGGTCCGCAGAGGATCTGCCCGATGCCGTACCGCCGTACCAGGAGCGTCACCAGGCGGTACAGCTCACCGTCCGCCGCCGCTGCCGGGTTCCCGACGAGCACCCGTTCTGTGCGCATGCCCTGAGGCAGCCACCCGTGGGGATGCTGTACCACCCACAGGTCGAATCCGGCGGTCACGGCCGCCCGCACGAGTTCGTCATCGGGCATCGCCAACAGCATCCGTTCCGCAACGCTCGCCACGGCTTCTCTCTCTGCCGATCCGACACGAACGCCGCAAAGATCCCGCCGCCCCTTCCCGTTCACCTCCTGTGCCGTTCCCGGTCGCGTGCGCACATGCGAAACACCCCCTGAACCGCGTTTCCACAGTTCGGGGGGTGTTGTCAGCGGTAGCGGAGGGATTTGAACCCTCGGTGACTTGCGCCACACTCGCTTTCGAGGCGAGCTCCTTCGGCCGCTCGGACACGCTACCGAGGGAGACCTTACAGCACGCCGGGCCCTGCTTTGAAATCGGTATTCGCGCGGCGGCCGGCTCAGCGGGACCGGAAGAAGTCCGTCAGGATCCGGGCGCAGTCCTCGGCGAGCACGCCCTCGATCACCTCGGGCCGGTGGTTGAGCCGCCGGTCGCGCACGACGTCCCAGAGGGAGCCCGCCGCGCCGGCCTTCTCGTCCCGGGCGCCGTAGACGACCCGGTCCACCCGGGACTGCACGAGCGCGCCCGCGCACATCGTGCAGGGCTCCAGCGTGACGACGAGCGTGCAGCCCGACAGCCGCCATTCGCCGACCTCGGCGGCGGCCCTGCGGATCGCCAGCACCTCGGCGTGCGCGGTCGGATCGCCGGTCGCCTCGCGCTCGTTGTGGCCGGCGCCGAGCACGGTCGTACCGTCCGGGGACAGCACGACGGCGCCGACGGGGACGTCCCCGCCCCGGACGGCCAGTTCGGCCTCGTCCAGGGCGAGCCGCATCGCAGCCCGCCAGCGGTCGCGTACGGGGTCGGGCGCCGAGGGTGCCGGGGGTACCGGGGGCACCTCGGGCGTCGACCCCTGTTCGAACGAGGTCAGCGGACGGTCTCCAGCACCTCCGAGGCACCCAGCGCCTCGGCGATCGAGCTGAGGGCGTCCTCGGCGTCCAGGGCCTTCAGCTCCTTCTCGCTGACGCCGAGGTCGTCGAGGATCTCGCTGTCGCCGACGGGGCTGTGCGGGACCGCCTCGGCGGCGCCGTCCTCGTCCTCGTCGGAGTCGCCGTCCGGCTCCTCCGTGCCGTCGAGGTCCAGGGAGTCCAGGTCGGCGCCGTCGTCGCCGGGCTCCCTTCCGAGCAGTTCGTCGGTCAGGAGGATCTCGCCGTAGCTGCTGCGGGCGGCTGCGGCGGCGTCCGAGACGTAGATACGAGGGTCGTCCTCGCCGTCGACGCGGACGACGCCGAACCACGCGTCCTCCTGCTCGATCAGTACGAGAACCGTGTCCTCGTCACCCGAGGCCTCCCGGGCCAGGTCGGCGAGGTCCGACAGGGTCTCCACATCGTCGAGCTCTGTGTCGCTCGCTTCCCACCCGTCTTCGGTGCGCGCGAGCAGTGCGGCGAAGTACACCGTGACTCTCCCACTGGTCATAGGCGTGCCGGTTGGGGGTCCCCCCGGCGGAGGTTGGGGGTGGGACGGCTTGGGGTCCGAGCCCCACCCACTCGGAATCGTGGCAGAAACAAGGCCTTCAGGGGACGTCTTCGGCTCCCTGTGTCCGGCAGTTTTGATCGCCACGTGCGGATCGTACGCGGCTTTTCCGGGTGGCCACGCACCCCCGTGGCTCCAACGCGTCCGAAGGGAGGGATCTTCCCCGCGACTCGCTCTACCAGCGGAACGTTCGCATGCGCATCGCGTGCCGCAGGCGGGCGGCCTTGGCGCGGCGCGGCTGGACGCGGTCCCGCAGTTCGCGGGCCTCGGCGAGCTCCCGCAGGAACTGGGCGCGGCGGCGACGGCGCGCGGCGTCGGTGTCCTCCTGTGCGTCCGCGTCCTGTATGGGATCCGCCGGCGACTCAGGATTCGGCATAGGCTCACCACCCCCGGTACGTCCTTCCCACTTTCCCTCCGATGGGGGGTTTGATGCCAGCGCAAGAGGGATGCGAGCCCGGTTACTGTTGTGGACATGCGTCTCCACGTCGTCGACCACCCCCTGGTCGCCCACAAGCTCACCACGCTGCGCGACCAGCGCACCGACTCCGCGACCTTCCGTCGGCTGGCCGACGAACTGGTCACCCTGCTCGCCTACGAGGCCACGCGGGACGTGCGCACCGAGGCGATCGACATCCGGACGCCGGTCGCCGGGACGACCGGCGTCAAGCTCTCCCGCCCCCGCCCGCTGGTGGTGCCGATCCTGCGCGCCGGGCTGGGCATGCTGGACGGCATGGTCCGGCTGCTGCCGACCGCCGAGGTGGGCTTCCTGGGCATGATCCGCAACGAGGAGACGCTGCAGGCGTCCACCTACGCCACGCGGATGCCGGAGGACCTCTCCGGGCGGCAGGTGTACGTCCTGGACCCGATGCTGGCCACGGGTGGCACGCTGGTCGCGGCGATCCAGGAGCTGATCAAGCGGGGCGCCGACGATGTGACCGCGGTGGTGCTGCTCGCCGCGCCGGAGGGTGTGGAGCTGATGGAGCGGGAGTTGGCGGGGACGCCGGTGACGGTGGTGACGGCCGCGGTGGATGACCATCTGAATGAGATGGGGTACATCGTGCCGGGGCTCGGGGATGCGGGGGATCGCCTTTACGGGGCGGCTGAGTAGGGCGGGTTTGTTCGCCTATTCGCCGTAGGGGTGCGGGTGTATTTGCGGCTGCCGGGTTCGTTTGTGGCTGGTCGCGCCCACGCGGCGGAGCCGCAAATCGACACAGCCCCGCGCCCCTGAGGGGGTTTCAGCAACCCTTCTCTGAAGTCGGCGTCGGCTTCGGCTCAGACAGCGCGGCCAGCGCCTTGTCGGCCGCTGGCTTCTTCGTGAGGTCCTTGAAGGCGTCGCCGATGATCAGGTCGACCGATGCGCCCTTGCGGGTGGCCTCGGTACGGCGTTCGGCCGAGGTGAGCTGGGTGGCCAGGACCGGCAGTGAGGTGTTCAGGGACGAGGCCGGGCCGAGCAGTATGCCGGTGCCCTTGATCTTCTTGTCGTACTCCTCGGTCGCGTTGCCCACCTCGCCGATCTTGAAGCCGCGCTTCTTCAGTTCGTCCGCGGTCTTCTTGGCGAGCCCGCTGCGGGTCGTCGCGTTGAGCACGTTGACGGTGATGCCGCCCGGCTTGGGCAGGGGCGCGGTCGCGCTGGGCGACGGGGTCGCCCTGGTCCCGCAGTCGGACTTGGCGCCGGCTGCCGAGGCCTCTCCGCCGCCGCCCGTGAAGACGTCGATGAGCTGCAGCGTGCCCCAGCCGAGCATGCCGAGTGCGC
Organism: Streptomyces sp. UG1; assembly: GCF_049974585.1. Taxonomy (NCBI): domain Bacteria; kingdom Bacillati; phylum Actinomycetota; class Actinomycetes; order Kitasatosporales; family Streptomycetaceae; genus Streptomyces; species Streptomyces sp. UG1. The sequence goes on from NZ_JBNGGG010000006.1 coordinate 238,308, forward strand.
CCAGGGAGACGACGCCGAGGGCGGCGAGCCTGCCGCGCCGCCGACGCGGCCGCATTCGCGGGTACTTGTCCCCCTTGATCCGGTACTGGCCGCCCATGCCGGAGGGAGTCAGCATGCTCATGAGCGCAGCGTAGTGCGCCCGGGCGGCAATGCCTACTAGATGATCATTCGAGGATGAGAGGACCAACCCGAAAGGGGCAACCACCGACGCCGGTCGCGTCGGGCCCGGGTCAGTCCAGTTCCAGGACTCTCGCGTGGAGCACTTGGCGCTGCTGGAGCGCCGCGCGCACCGCGCGGTGGAGGCCGTCCTCCAGATACAGGTCGCCCTGCCACTTCACGACATGCGCGAAGAGGTCGCCGTAGAACGTCGAGTCCTCGGCGAGCAGGGTTTCCAGATCGAGCTGGCCCTTGGTCGTCACGAGCTGATCGAGGCGGACCGGGCGCGGCGCGACGTCCGCCCACTGCCGGGTGCTTTCCCGGCCGTGGTCGGGGTACGGCCGGCCGTTTCCGATGCGCTTGAAGATCACACGGAAAGCCTACCGGTCAAGACCTTCCGGGCGCAGCCATGGCGGCGGAGTGCGACGCTGGAAAAGATCCGTCAAACCTGGACGAACCGGCAAACGTCCAGGGAATGACGGCCGGATTCGAAGCAGGAACGGAAGCCGGAACGGGCTCGAACGGAAGCCGAGGTGTCCGGCCATCGGCCGAATCGAAGGCGCTGCGCGCCTTCACGCCGGACGAGCAGAAGGTGCTCAGGGCGACGGTGAGGGTGCCGGTGCGGCAGGTCGGGTGGGGCGCAGGTCGGGTGGGAAGTCAGACGGGCGGTGTGGTGGGAAGTCAGACGGGCGGTGTTCGGTGCGGTGCGGTGCGGCGGAGGCGGTGCCCCGGTCAGAGCCCGCCTCCGCCGCGGGCGCGTCAGCCGCGCCGCCCTTCCTTCGGGGACGGCTGCGGCTCGCTCTTCTTCACCTGCGGTTTCGGCGCGTTGCGTACGGCCTCGGCGCGCACCAGGGCGCGCAGCACGGCGTAGGGGTCGCTGGGCATGACTGTGCTCCTTGTGTCGTACTGACGGACCTCGTCGCGGGGTCTGTCAGCAGCGCAGGACCACGGTGCGCAGCAGGTGCGGGACGTACGGCGGGGGCGGCGCGCAGTGAGAAGGGCGCGTCGGTGTGCCGGCCGGGGCCGGTCTTCGCGGCGGGCCCGCGGGACGCCGTCGTACGGTGCTGCGCCGGTCGGCGCGGGCCGGTGGCCGCAGCGCGGTGTCGAGGACGTCGTGCTCGGCGACCTCCAAGGCGCCGGCCGCCACGGGCAGGGCGTGCGCCTGGGTGTGTGCGCCCGGGACCAGCAGGGCGAGCAGCAGCACGAGCACCCGCAGCCAGGTGTGGCTGCGCGAGCGGCGTCGTGCGGTACTCACGGAAGGTCATCTCCCCGGCGGCCGTACGGCCTTCATCCGGTACGGGGTGAGATCCGCCCGCACGGCGTAGGGATGGGCGGCGCTTATCACAACGTCCGCGGGATTGGACGGACCCGCCTCCGGATGCGCAGGGCGGTGACGATCTCGACGCCGCCGACCGCGATCAGCCAGCAGCCGCCGAGCAGCGTCAGCACGGTGACCGACTCGACCGGGGAGACGATCAGCACGATGCCGCCGGCGAAGGTGACGAGGCCGAGGAGGATCTGCCAGCCGCGGGCCGGCATGGACTCGTCGGAGGCGGCGGCCAGGGTGTGGGTGATGCCGCGCACGAGCCAGCCGATGCCGATCCACAGGGCGAGCAGCAGCACCGACCGCATGGGGGCGCGGAAGCAGAACAGGCCGAGCAGGATCGACAGGGCGCCGCTGACGAAGGCCAGCACCCGCAGCGAGGTCGTCCGGTGCGTGCCGAAGGCGGCGACGAGCTGGAACACGCCGCTGATCAGGAGGTAGAGCCCGAAGAGGATGCCGGAGGCGAGGAGCGTGGCGCCGGGCCAGGCCAGGACCAGGACCCCCAGGAGCAGCGAGCCGACGCCGGTGGCCAGCACGATCTGCCAGGCGGCGCGGGAGAGGGAGTGCAGCGGCCCCTCGAGGGGCGGCTCGGGCTCATGGGGCGCCCCCGGTGGCCCAGGAGGCCCTGGCACATGCCCGGAGTGCACGCGACGGTCGTCGTAGTCCCGCTCCCACGGGGATCCACTCGGCGCCTCGGTCATGCTCCATGCTGTGAACGACCCGGCGGGGACCGCCATTCGGGACGGGCCACTCGAATGACGGCGGGGCGCGGGGGCCCGAGGGCGGCGCGGCGTCGTGTCTCCGCCGGTGTCTTCTACCCCTACCCGCTACTTCCGCGCGGCCTTCGCCGCCTTCGCCGCCGCCTTCAGCTCCTGCTTGTGCGCACGCACCTTGGCCAGGGACTCCGGGCCCGTGATGTCGGCGACCGAGCGGAAGGAGCGCTGCTCGCCGTAGGCGCCCGCGGCCTCCTGCCAGCCCTCGGGGCGTACGCCGAGCTGCTTGCCGAGCAGGGCGAGGAAGATCTGGGCCTTCTGCTTGCCGAAGCCGGGCAGGTCCTCCAGGCGGCGCAGCAGCTCGCGGCCGTCGTCGACGCCCTTCCAGACCAGCTCGGCGTCACCGTCGTAGCGCTCGACGAGGTACTGGCAGAGCTGCTGGATCCGCTTGGCCATGGACCCGGGGTAGCGGTGCACGGCCGGCTTCTCGGAGAGCAGTGCCACGAAGGCGTCCGGGTCCAGGGCGGCGATGTCGTGCGCGTCCAGGTCGTCGGCGCCGAGCCGGTCCGCGATCGTGCGCGGCCCCTTGAACGCCCACTCCATCGGCACCTGCTGGTCCAGCAGCATGCCGACCAGCGCGGCGAGCGGGCTGCGGCCGAGGAGCGCGTCGGCCTCGGGGTCCTGGGCGAGGTGAAGGGTGACGTCCATGGCTCCGATCATGCCCCTTGGGCCCGAGCCCCGCAGCCCTGCGCCGGGTCAGGCGCGCCAGTAGCCCAGCGCGTTCACCCGCTGCTTCGGCAGGCCCAGCTCCTTGCGGACGTACGAGGTCAGGGCGCGGGTCGTCGCCGTGTCGCAGGCGATCCAGACGTACGGGTCGGGGGCGCCCTTGAGCAGGTCCGGCAGGGCGTCCTTCACTTGGGAGACGAGGTGCGCCCCGGCATCGCGCCTGGGCAGGGTCCGTACGTCGTGGCGGGACTCGGCGGTGCGGAAGGGCAGGCCGTCGCGCTCGCCCTCGAACCACACCGTCGCCGGGGCCGGGTCCAGGGCGGTCAGGAGGGAGTTGAGGGCGGGCAGCGAGGCCGGGTCGGCGATCGCGAACACGTGGGAGGGGGCGGGGGCGGGGTGCTCGAAGCCGGTGCCGTGGATCGTCGCCTCGATGGTGTCGCCGGGCTTCGCCGCCCGCGCCCAGTCGCTCGCGCACCCCTCGTGCAGGGCGAACTCCAGGCTGAAGGTGCCGGCCTCCGGGTCGGGGTCGACCAGGGTGTAGGCGCGCTGGTGGGGCTTGCCCGCGTTGTCGAACCAGAGGCGGACCCACATGGTGGGGTGGACGCCGGTCGCCGCCAGCATGCCGCCGTCGGTGAGGTGCACGCGGCGGTAGTGCTCGGTGACGTCCTCGGCGCCCGTCACCGTGAACACGAAGTCCTTCGCGCGCAGCAGCTTCAGGACCGCGCCCTCCCAGCCGTGCCCCTGCCCCATGGAGTCTTCACCTTTCGCGTACGATTCCCGCACCACCAGTAATAACTTAGGGAAGCCTAACCTAAAGCAAAGAAGGGACACAGGTGACCGGCGAGATCTTCCGCGATGCCTGGGGCATACCGCATCTCCGCGCGGACGGGGTGCGTGAACTCGCCCGCGTCCAGGGCCGTGTCACCGCCCTCGACCGGGCCTGGCAACTGGAGGTGGAGCGGCACCGGTCCCAGGGCACCTCCGCGTCCTTCCTCGGCGCCGACGCCCTGCCCTGGGACCGGTTCGTCAGACGTGCCCGCCTCGACGACACGGCCAGACGCTGCTTCGCCGAGCTGGAGAGACGGGACCCGGAGACGGCCGGGTGGATACGGGCGTACGTCGACGGGGTCAACGAGGGCCTGGGTGAGGGTGCTCAGCGCACGCCGGAATTCGCGAGGACCGGACTCACTCCCGGCCCTTGGGAGCCCTGGACCCCGTTCGGCGTCTGGCTCGGCATCCACATCCTGTTCGCGGGATTCCCGGCCAAGCTCTGGCGTGAGCAGGTCGTACGGCATCTCGGCGCCGACGCGGTCGGGCTGTTCGCCGCCGACGGGCCGGGCACCTCCGGCAGCAACGGCTGGCTGGTGAGCGGCGAGCGGACGGTCACCGGGCAGGCGGTCATCGCCGGCGACCCGCACCGCTTCATCGAAGAGCCCGGCGTCTACCAGCAGATCCACCTCTCCTGCCCCGAGTTCGACGTCGTCGGCCTCGCCGTCCCGGGCATCCCCGGCATCGCCCACTTCGGCCACACCGGCACGGTCGCCTGGGCCATCACCAACGCCATGGCCGACTACCAGGACCTGTACCGGGAGCGGCTGCGGCGCACCGGGGCGGGTGTGGAGGCGCTGGGCCCGGACGGGGTCTGGCGGCGGGCCGTACGGCACACCGAGGTGGTGGAGATCGCGGGGGAGGAGCCGGTCGAGGTCGAGGTGATCGAGACGGAGCGGGGGCCGGTGATCATCGGGGGGCCGGAGGGGCTGCCCGATGGCGTCGCCGATCTGCACGTTCCGCATGTTCCGAATGTCCCGCATGTTCCGCAGGAAGGTTCCTTCGAGGAGCTCCCCCTTGCCGTGGCCCTCCGCTACCCGCCCCGCGTCACCGCCGACCTCGGCTTCAGTGCCCTCCTGCCCCTCCTGCGCGCCCGCAGCGTGGCCGACGTCGACCGTGCCGTGGAGCTCTGGGCCGAGCCCGTCAACGTCGTCCAGGCCGCCGACACCGAGGGCGGCCTGCTGCACCGGGTCGCAGGAAAGGTGCCGGTGCGCTCCGCGGCCAACGGCATCCGGCCGGTGCCCGCCTGGGAGCCGGGCCACGACTGGCGCGGCTGGCACGAGACGCCCCGCGGCGGGCTCACCGACGGCGTGGCCGCCATGGCCAACCAGCGCGGTGTCGCCGCCCCGCTCGGCGTCGAGTTCGCCCCGCCGCATCGCGCCGACCGCATCACGGCCCTGCTGGCGGAGAAGGCCCACTGGTCGGCCGCCGACATGCCGGCGATCCACATGGACACCCACCTGGCCTCCGCGGCCCCCCTCCTGGACCTGCTGCGCTCCCTGGACACCCGCACCCCCGAGGCGGCCCGCGTCCGCCGGACCCTCCTGGACTGGGACCGCCGTATGGACGCGGACAGCGAGGCCGCCGCCGTGTACTCGGCGGTGCGCGGCGCGGTCGTACGCCGACTCGCGGCGCACCCGGCCTTCGCCGCGCTGTCCGCCCCGCCCGCCTACCCCGAGGTCCTGCTCCCCTGGCTGGCCCTGCTCCCGCGCATCGGCTTCGCCCTGGAACACCTGCTGCGCGCCGAGGAGTTGTACGGCATCGACCGCGCCGGGACGGTGCGCGCGGCGGTCGAGGAGGTGGCCGCCGAGCGGTCCGCCGGGCCACGGCACGGCACCTGGGGCGACACCCACCGCCTCGCTCCCTGGCGGGCGCTGGCCGGCACGGCGTACGACGAACCCGGCCTCTCCGGCGACCACGACTGCGTGCTGTCCACCTCGGCCGTCCCGGGCCTGACCGACCTGAGTGCGCGCGGCCCCTCCGCCCGCTACGTCTGGGACCTGGCGGACCGCGAGGCCAGCCTCTGGGTGGTCCCGCTGGGCGCCTCCGGCATCCCCGGCTCACCTCACCACCGCGACCAGCTCCCCCTGTGGCTCGGGGGAGAACTGGCCCCGGTCGTCACCGATTTCACCGAGCTGGAGAAGGAATCCGATGTCTGAGCAGCCCGCCCCGGTCCCGGCCACCACGGTCCGCGAACCCGTCCACGAGGAGGTCGTCGACGGCTTCGGCACGGTCCGGATCCGCGCCCTCGACCCGCGGGCCGACGCCGAGGTCGTTCACGGCTGGGTCAGCCAGGAACGGGCCTTGTTCTGGGGCATGAACGGCCTGACGCGGGACCAGGTGTCCGAGATCTACGCCCACATGGCCACCCTCGACACCCACCATGCCTTCCTGGTCCTGCGGGACGCCGACCCGGTCGCGCTCCTCCAGACGTACGAGCCGGAGGCGGACCGCGTCAGCGAGGTCTACGACGTCCTCCCCGGCGACATCGGCGTCCACCTGCTGCTGGCCCCCGCCGGCCCCGGGGGCGGGCGGCGCGGCTGGACCTCGGCGCTGGTGACGGTCGTCACGTCGTACGTCTTTCGGACCCTGGGCCGCCGACGCGTGGTCGTCGACCCGGACGTGCGCAACGAGAAGGCCATAGCCCGCTTCCTCAGGCAGGGCTTTAGGGCCGGGCCGGTGGTCGTACTGCCGGAGGTGGACCTGCCGGACGTGCACGTTCCGGAGAAGAAGGCCCAACTCGCGTTCCTTGAACGGGAGGGGGCTTGACCGACACTTATCGCTTATCGATAGTATCGATAAGCGATAAGTGTGCTGCGAATGGCAGGGGGGACCCGTGGGTACGAAGTCCTGGTGGAGCCGGACCGACAACCGGCTGCTGGAGGCCGCTCTGGGCCTGGCTGCTCTGCTGGTCGGCGTCTTCGGGGTGCTGATCCCGGCCCTCGGCGTGGCCGGCCTCATCGATCCGATGGACACCCGTGAGGTCGAGGCCGAGACCACGACCCGGGTACCGGGCAGCGTCACGGGCGCGGTGGCAGGCCACGGCATGACCCTCGTCGGCACCCACCAGGCCGGCCTCGTCTTCGCCGAGCCCGCCGTGGGGCAGCGCCTGTTGCTCGCCCTGCCGGAGATCATCGGAAGCCTGCTTCTGCTCCTCATCCTGGCCCTCCTGCTTCAGATGGCCAGGACCCTGCGCGGCGGCGATGTCTTCGTACCTATGAACGCCCGGCGCCTGAGCGTCATCGGGCTCACGGTGCTGGTGCAGGCCGTCCTCTCTCCGGTGTTGTCGGCGCTCACCACGGAGGCACTGGTGAGCGGCACCCCCACGGCCGACCAGATCCCCTTCTCGGCCACCTTCACCGGCGAGTACGTCCTGCTCGCCTTCCTCATCCTGGCCCTGGGTGAGGTCTTCCGGCGCGGTACGAAGCTGCGCGCCGACACCGAGGGGCTGGTCTGATGCCACCGGAGGAGGAACACCGGGTTCAAGTCCACCTGGACCGGCTGCTGGCCGAGCGCGGCATGACCCTGTCCGAACTGGCAGCCAGGGTCGGGGTGACGGTGGTCAACCTCTCCGTTCTGAAGAACGACCGGGCGAAGGCGATCCGCTTCTCCACCCTCACCGCGATCTGCCGCGAACTGAACTGCCAGCCCGGCGACCTGCTCAGCATCCGCGAGGACTGACCTCGGGCCACTGGCGCGGCGTCACCCGAGGGGACACGACAGGGTGGGCATCGAGCGGTTCGGGGAGCAGGTCACCACAGCCAGTGACAGGTACGCGGGGCGTTCGAGGTAGAAGCCGTGCGACACGTCGGCCCCAGTAGAGAGTCGTTCAGAGGCATGGTCGACCAGACTGGTCAGCCGGGCGGCGTCACGGTCGTACGCGCAGGTGAACCGGTGCGCGTACTCGGCCAGCCTCTCCCCGAGCCAGACGGCTGCTTCCTTCGCCTCGTCCCACGTGCCGCGCACCAGTGAACGCGGCTTGATGAGCCAGTACGCGGTTTCCAGCGGTGGCAGATCAACGGTCGGGAACTCCGTTGCCACTTCCCGGTAGCGCTGGATCAGTTCCGGCCTGCTTCCGGTCGGGGGCGGCGCAGGGTGCGGGGGCCGCCGTAGGGCCTCCTGATCGAAGCGCTCTTTCGCCCCGGTCCACAAATAGCCGTGATGGTGCACGAGTCGTTCCCGTTCGGGGTGTGGGGAGGTGAAGGGAAGGCCGGTCGGCCCCACTCCTTGGGGATGGCAGGGGTGGGGCCGACCGGAGGGGGGAGGGGTCAGACGGGCACGCCGAACCGGGCCGGGTTGATGCCGGCCGCGTCCAGTTCCGCCGTTGTGAAGCGCAGCGGCTGTGCGTCAGGCCGCTTGCTGTCACCGAGGGCCCAGGCGTCGTCGCCGATCCGGGCCAGGGTCACGCACCCCTCGGTGCAAGGTCCGCCGCACGCCTTCACGAACGAGGCCCCGCTGATGTCGAGCGCGTACAGGTCACTTCCGTCCAGCATCACTGCACCTTCCTGCTCAACTGATCGCGGCCGTGGCTGACCGCCGCCGCCCATGGCGGCCGGGAGTTCATGGGAGGAGAGGCGGAAGCCTCAGCGACCGGAGCCCATACCGCGCCCAGTGCAGCGTCGGCACTGACATGGAGGCCATTCGGCCGCGATCAGGGGCGGAAGGTGATCCGTCGTGAACGCGGTCCGCTCAGGCCCCCACGTCCGCCCGGAGTCACGAGAGACGCGCATAGTCAGCAGGGGACGGTCGGTGAAAAGCCCGGGATCCTTTGCATCGCTCACGGCGCGTGTGCCTCTGCGTTGTGCTGGCGCATTCGTACGTTGGCGTCGGATACGGCGCTGTAGTCTTGCCTGGAACGCGCGTTCTCTCTGGCTACCGAATAGCTCAAGCATGTAGAACAGCTTGGAATTGCCGATGGCTCGCGTGGCTGCTCTGTCGGGTAATCCAAGTTCGTGGAAGAGGTTCGGGGAATTGAATCGCGCTGTTCGCTCTCCATGGATTTATCATCGCGCCTCAAGCGGAGCTTGTGGAGCGCTAGTTACGTTGCCGCATAAACCCGTTTGCGACTTCATCCAGGAAGGCGGAAGCGTCATCCCCGGTGAGTGCGTTCGACCAGAACAGATTGAACAGGTTCAGATGCTGATCTATGTCTCTGGGGTCGCGCAACACGACTTCTCCGGAGAACAGTTCGACGGTCACAAGGCGCTCGTCGTAGACTACAAAGATATTCATAGGGGTGCCGGGCGCGCGTACACCCTGCGGGACTATGCCGATTTCGACGTTCGGTTTCCCGTTGACCTCCGCCATGTGCGTACACTGCGCAGCCATGGCCCCGGTACTCGCACGCTGCCATCTGACAGCCTGCTCGGTCATAAGGAACCAGAAAGAGCGTGACCTGTCGTCCAAGATGGCCTGTCGGTCCATGCGGGCCTGAACCGCCCGTGCCACATCCCTGGACGGGTCGCCGGCCAGGGTGGGGGACAGCGTCTCGATGGCGTACTCGCGGACATGCAAGAGCCCGGTGGGAATCGCTGGAAGAAAGTGCCGCATCATGTGCGAGGAAGACTCAAGGGCCTTCAGCTCGGCCTGCTTGTGGTGAAGGCCAACGCGTGCGTAGGCACGCCAAGACGCATAGTCGACGTTGGCGCCGCGCCAGGCTGAGAAGCTCATCGGCAACTTCGTCAGGGACCGCAAGTGCCTTGAGGATGCGCTCAACGTCAATGACCGACGGGAGTGTCCTGCCGGTTTCAATGCGGCTGATCTTCGTCTGGCTCATGTTGCAGCGGAGTGCCAGACGTTCACCGCTGAGTCCGGAAGCGTGGCGGAGACTCCGTAGAGTCTCCGCCAGGTCCTTCCGGTCCCGTCCTTGCGATTCAGGTTCGATAGGCACTGAACGGTACGGCTCTTTCCAGAGCGAGATCCCGCCAGGCGAGATACTTTTCGATTTCCGGGTCCTTGATCAACTCTCGATTGATCTGCGTTCCGTCGGGGCGGTAGTTGAGGTGCACGACAGTCGTCTCGTCGAACATCCAGAAGTCCTGTTCCGGCAGTCCGGGATTTGGCCTTTCGGTCACATCGACGATTTGGTAGTCCTCCCCGGCTGCGACATTTCCGGGGATGGCCCACGCGAACAGATAGCGGCTGTACGGCGTGAGCGGCCGATGAACGATCTTGGCGCGGGTCATTGTCCGTCCCGCCGTCGCGTGATCCCGGATGGTCTGGTGCCAGGACCCATTGAAGTCCTCTGGAATCGGCTCTCCGGCCAGGAAAGCGCGGAAGGTCTCAGCCTCGCCGGGCATCGTGTACGTCTGGTGCACTTCGAGCCGGAACGCGGAGCGCTTGAAGTTGCGGAAGTACGCCTTCCATTCGTCGCCGTCCAAGTACACGGGTTCAGAGCCAACCTCGGGCACGTGCCGCCTCCTTCAGGATGTCCTCCGGGATCAGTACGACCGATTCGCCGTCCGGCGTCGGGTGGGCCATGTCGTAGCCCTGGACGGCCAGCACGCCGGGCTCCGGCGTGGCGTACACGGTCGGACAGTCCCCATTCCCGCACTTGTCATCTTCGCCGCTCCGGCACGGCCCACCAGCGATGACCCTCAGTCCGTCCACTGAGACCCCTTCCAGTCATGAGCAAGTTACGGACCGTTGTACCCGAGCTACAAGGGCGGCCCTCCGTCTAGTCACGAAGTCGCATAGAGCGGTGGGCGTGAGTCACGGGGAGATGCCCTCTGAGATGGGCTGACTGATGTCTGGTCACGTGACCAATGCATGACCAAGAGGGGCCACGAAGGGGGTGCAGCTATGAGGGGGGACAGGCCAGGAACGTGCGGGAACTTGCATGCGGATTACCGGGGCTTTCGTTCTCGGCGCCCTTCCTTCGCCGCGTACGACACGAAGTCCGCCCAGGTGGTGAGCTGGAGGGTGAGGCGGGGGCCCGTGGAGTTCTTGGAGTCGCGGATGCGGATGGTGGTGGAGGTCGTGGCTATCTCGACGCAGGCGGAACCTTGTTCGCTGTAGGTCGACTTCTGCCAGGTCGGTTCGGTCACGGTTCGTCTCTCAGGTTTCTTGGGCGATGCGGTGGACGAGGTCGAGAGAGGGGGCGGGTTTCAGGGCGACGGCCTCCATACGGTCCAGGACGAGCCGGTACAACTCCAATCGTCCAGCAGCATCGACGAGTTCGCTGCCGTGTGCGGTGTCCACCTCGACAGTGTCGAGGGTGGGCACCGGGCCGTGGAAGTAGTCGATGGCGTGGCCGGTCGTGGGGAATGAGGTGCCGTCGAAGGGGATCACGCGCAGGCTGACGGCGGGGTGCTCACTCATCTCGGTGAGGTGGTGCAACTGGGTCCTGGCCACTTCGCGACCGCCGAACTGCATGCGCAGGGCGGCCTCGTGGACGATCGCTGTGTACGGCGGAGGCTGCTCACGGTAGAGGATGGCCTGACGCTTGATGCGGTGAGAGACGCGGTATTCGATCTCGTGCGGGCGCAGGGCCGGAACCGCTTCGCGGAACAGTGCGCGGGCATGTTCCGGTGTCTGGAGCAGGCCGGGGATGTTGATGACCTGGGTCACGCGCAGGGCCGTGGCGTGGTGTTCCAGCTCGGCCAGGTCGAGGAGACGGGCCGGCAGGGTGTCGCGGTACTCCTCCCACCAGCCACGCGTACGGTCCGCTGCCATGGCGGCGAGGGCATCGACCAGGGGCCGGTCCGTGCAGCCGTAGATCCGGGCGAGCGTGTGCACGCGGTCCGCGCTGATGCCGAAGCGGTTTGCCTCGATGTTGCTGATCTGGGCCTGGGTCGTACCCAGGGACCTGGCGGCCTCGGCGGCGGTCATGCCGGCGCGATCCCGTAGCCGACGCAGTTCCACGCCGATGCGGAGGCGGCGGGCCGTGGGGAAGGGCCTCGGTGCCATGCCCTCACTCCGTTTCGTACACCTGACGTAGTGGTCGCCCATACGAAGGGGGTTACTGAAGGCTTTGCAGAATGGAGCAAAACCTTCAGTAATTGGGCCTACGGTGGAACCCAAGCCGCTCAACTCCCCCGGCCGACAAGCCGGAAGCGCACCGCGCCCCCTGCCCACGCGGCACTGCCACCGCCCGACCGGGATGTCGAGCCAACCAAGTCCCTCCACCGTAGGAGTCGTTCATGCGCACCGTATCCCTGTCGGACACCTGGGCGTACGCCCTCCGTCTGCCCCACGACCCCCGCGCCGCACGCGTCGCACGTATGACCGTACGGTCCGTGCTGGACAGCCACGACAGGCATGAAGTCCGCGACGCTGTCGAGCTGTTGACCTCCGAACTGGTCACCAACACCTACCGGCACACGAGCGGCCCCGCATCACTCCGCCTGACCGCCCTCGCCGACGGGCGTCTGCGCGTAGGGGTCTGGGACACTCACCCCTGCATTCCCGCACCCTTCGGGCGTCCGCCCCACGACCACGTCCCGCTTGCCCTGCCGGACGCGGACGGTGGTCGCGGCCTGCGCCTCGTACAGGAATACGCCGACTTCTGGGGCGGTGTGTCCCTGGGCGACGGCGTCTTGGACCGTCGCGCCGGAAAGCTGCTCTGGTTCGAGACGGGCAGGTGAGCGAGCCCTGGCGGCGATACGGGAGGGCTCCCGACGTGTCGGGCCTAGCTTGGAGCATGGACAAGGACGAGAGGGCCCGCAAGGAGCCGACGAAGCCGGAAGAGTCTGGGCTTCGGCAGGCTTTGGGGTGTGTTGTTCTCCTGTGCGTCATGCTGGTTGTCCCGGTGGCGTTGGGCGGAGTGATCTTCCAGATGCTGGCCACGACGAACGTCAAACTCGTCCACACGGCAGGCCCCGCCCCGGACACCGAGTACAGCTACCGTCACGTGGGCGCCGGTCTCACCGACAACGAGCGCTACACCTTCACCTGGCGGGTGCGCGACAGCCTCGAGAGCACCCTGAGCGTCCGGCGCCGGTTCTCCGTGCCCCACTTCCGTCACATCGACGACGTGTCGGGCGCGCTGATCGCGTACGCCCCGGCGGGCTGCGAGGACCGTGCGATCCGGTGGCGGATCACCGTCAACGGGCGGGAGGCCGGTGCCGGTACTTTCCAGGGGGATCGGGTGTACCTGATCCCCACCGAGTACTCCACGGACGAGGACCTGGACACCGTCGTGGTCGGCGCCGACTGGGACGGCGGTACCGAGAGGTGCCCCCGCTTCCGGCTGGTGTGGGACACCAAGGCTCTGGAGCCGTAGTCCGCCAACCGTCGGTGGTGGCTGACAGGAAGAGGCTGATCGGGCATGCCGGGGCGGTGCTGCTGTTCTGTGGGTCTGGGGCGGAGCCCCCGGCCGTGAGCGCGGCGGCCTTCCCGTCCGTACCTACCCCCGAGGCCTCAAGTCCGACGACGGAGATGTGACACACGTGGGGTGCGATGACCGACGACGACCGGCGCGCCGGGTTAACGACCGGCGACGACTTCAACGGCTGGTGCTGCTGGGCCCCCTGCTGGTCCTGTTCCTCCTCGGCGGCACGGGACCGGCGTCCGCCCATGCCACCCTCCGTGCCGCCGACCCCGAGGACGGAGCCGTCCTCAAGTCGGCGCCCCGTGACATCACCCTGACCTTCTCGGAGTCCGTCGCTCTGCTCGACGACTCCTTCCGCATCCTTGATCCGGACGGGCGCCGGCTTCGCACGGGCGAACCGGAGCACGCCCCGGACGGCAGCGACACCGCCCGGGTGACGTTGCCCGCGAAGCTGGACCAGGGGACGTACACCGTCGCCTGGCGGGTGGTGTCGGCCGACAGCCACCCGGTCTCCGGTGCCTTCACCTTCTCCGTCGGCAAACCCTCCCTCACCAAGGCGACCGTCGACACCGGCCCCACCGAGGACCCGGCGACCAAGAGCCTCTACAACCTCGCCCGCTATCTGGCCTACCTCGCCGTCGCCCTGCTCATCGGCACGGCGACGTTCATGGCGGTCTGCCGTCCGCCCGACGCCCCCTTCCTGCACAGGCTGCTGAGGACGTCCTGGTGGACCCTGGTGGGGGCCACTCTCGCGCTGCTGGTGCTGCGCGCCCCGTACGAGACCGGCGAAGGTCCGCTGGGGGCCCTGAGCGCCGACTCCCTCCCCCGCACGCTGGGCAGCCGGACGGGGCTGGTGCTGGTGGCCCGGCTGGGCCTGCTGGCGGTGGCCGCCGGGTATCTCGTACGGCTGGTCAGGAGCCGCAGGCCCCTCGGGTGGGCGGGCGCCGCCCTCGCCGTCGGCCTCGCGGTGACCTGGGCCGCCGGTGAGCACGCCTCCGCCGGTATCCAGGTGCCGGTCGCGATGCTGTCCTCGGCGCTGCACCTGCTGGCCACGGCGGTCTGGCTGGGCGGCCTCACGGCCCTGCTCGGCACGCTGTACCGCGCCCACCTGACACCGGCCGCGGTCACCCGCTTCTCGCGCCTCGCCTTCGCATCGGTGACCGTCCTGGTCGTCACCGGCGTCTACCAGTCCTGGCGCGGCCTCGACTCCTGGGACGCGCTCACCGGCACGACGTACGGCAGGCTCCTGACCCTCAAGCTGGCCGCGGTCGTGCTGCTCCTCGCGGCGGCGGCCCTCTCCCGGCGCTGGACGGCCCGGCTGGCCACGGCCGACGTGGCGGCGGAGGCGGAGGGCGCGCCGGCGAAGGGCACGGAGGCGGAAGTCGCGGAGACGGAAATCGCGGAGGCGGCGGGCGCGGTGGCGAAGGTGGAGGCGGAAGCGGTCGTACGGGAGAAGGTGTCGCAGGCGGTCGGCGGGTCGCCGCCGCTGCCCGAGCCGCCGGAGACGGTCGGAGGGCCGCCACCGCCCAAGTCGCCGCAGGCCGACGTACCGCCACCGCCCAAGTCGCCGCAGGCCGACGTACCGCCACCGCCCAAGTCGCCGCAGGCCGACGTACCGCCGCCCACCGATCCGCACCGCCGCGCCCTGCGCCGCTCCGTCCTGGCCGAGGTCGCCGTCGGCGCGGCGGTCCTGGCGATCACCACGCTGCTCACCAGCACGCTCCCCGGCCGGGCGGAAGCCGAGGCGGCGGCCGGGACGCCCGCGGTCGTCGGCGCCTCCGTCACCAACGTGCCCTTCGACGTCGGCACCCCCGGCGGCCAGGGCAAGGTGCAGATCACCATCGATCCTGGACGGGTCGGCGACAACTCGATCGAGGCCCTCGTCTACGGGCCCGACGGCGGTGTGTCGATCGTCCCGGAGCTGCGGATCTCCTTCACGCTTCCGGCCAAGGACATCGGCCCCATCGACGCCGAGCTCACCGACAAGGGCGGCTACTGGGGCAACGGCTTCCTCAATCTGCCCATCGCCGGCAAGTGGGAGATGAAGGTGACCGTGCGGACGTCGGAGGTCGATCAGGTGAGCGAGACCAGGACCGTGGTCGTGCGATAGCAGGTCAGGCGACTGTGCGCGTCGCGGCCGGGGCCCGGCAGCGCCGTGAACGTTCCCGGATTCGATCATCAACGCGGTGACCATGGGGTTCGAGATATCGGTCACGTTTCCGAAACGGCGTTCGTCATCTCTTGACGCATGACCTGACATACCGCTGTTATTGCGCCACCGTGTTCGGTCAAGTTGATTTCTGATCGGTTACGACGGACTTCGACGCGTCCACCCTCACGATCGAACCCTGCCACCAGGAGCCGTAGATGCAGCACTTCTCCCCCTCCGGTCTCTCACTGCCCTCACCCAGCCGCCGCACGATGCTGCGCGGCATAGGTGGCGCCGCCGTACTCGGCGCCGGCATCCCGCTGCTGAGCGCCTGCGGCGGCAGCGGCACCGCGAGCGACCCGAAGACCGTCACCCTCGGCTCCAAGGCGTCCGACGCCGTGCCGAAGAAGGCGTTCGCCGACATCTACGCGGCCTACAAGAAGAAGTCCGGCATCACGGTCGACGTGAACACCAAGGACTCCAACACCTTCCAGGAGCAGATCAACTCCTACCTCCAGGGCACGCCGGACGACGTGTTCACCTGGTTCGCCGGCTACCGGATGCAGTTCTTCGCGGCCAAGGGGCTGGCCACGCCGATCGACGACGTGTGGAAGACCATCGGGGGCAACTTCCCCGAGGCGATGCACAAGCTGAGCAAGGGCGAGGACGGCAAGTACTACTTCGTGCCGCTGTACTCCTACCCGTGGGCGATCTTCTACCGGAAGAGCGTCTTTGAAGAGAAGGGGTACGAAGTCCCCGCCAACTGGGACGACTTCGTCGCCCTGTGCAAGCAGATGAAGAAGGACGGCATCGTCCCGATCGCCTTCGGGGACAAGGACGCCTGGCCCGCGCTCGGCACCTTCGACCAGATCAACTTCCGCCAGAACGGCTACGACTTCCACGTCGAGCTGATGGCGGGCAAGGCCTCCTGGACCGACGCCAAGGTGCGCAAGGTCTTCGACCTGTGGACCGAGATCCTCCCGTACCACCAGGAGGGCTCGATGGGCCGCACCTGGCAGGACGCGGCCCAGACGCTGGCCTCCAAGAAGGCCGGCATGTATCTCCTCGGCACCTTCGTGGCCCAGCAGTTCACCGACAAGGCCGCGCTGGAGGACCTCGACTTCTTCGCCTTCCCGGAGATCGACCCGGCGTACGGCCAGGACACCGTCGAGGCGCCCACCGACGGCTTCATGATGAGCAAGAGCCCGAAGAACAAGGCCGAGGCCGTCAAGCTCCTTGAGTACCTCGGCACCACCGAGGCCGAGGACATCTACCTCAAGTCCGACCCGAGCGTGGTCCACGCCGCCACCGGCGCCGACACCTCGTCGTACACCCCCCTGCAGAAGAAGGCGTACGACATGATCGCCGGCGCCAAGTCCCTCACCCAGTTCATGGACCGCGACAGCCGCCCGGACTTCACCTCCACGGTGATGCAGCCCGCGCTGCAGAAGTTCATCCGTGACCCCAAGGGCGTCGACAGCGTGCTGTCCTCGATCGAACGCCAGAAGAAGACGATCTTCGCGTCCGGCTGAACCGGCTGATTTCCATGACCACACAGACCACCAAGGAGACCCGGGAGGCGGCCACCGAGCCGCCTCCGGGCGCTGCCCCCGCCGACAAGGTGCCCCAGGGGCACCGCCGCCTGCTGACCCGCCGTGACCGGCTCGCGCTCGGTCTGATGGCGGGCCTGCCGACCATCCTGCACATCGCCCTCGTCTGGGTGACGGCCCTCGCCTCGATCGCGCTGGCCTTCACCACCTGGGACGGCATCGGCTTCGACGCCATCAAATGGGTCGGGCTGGACAACTTCAAGCAGCTCTTCAACGACAACCCGCAGTTCTGGCCCGCCCTCCAGCACAACGTCATCTGGTTCGTCGTCCTGATCGTGATCCCGACGCCGCTCGGCCTGTTCCTGGCCGTGCAGCTCGACAAGAAGATCCGCTTCAGCAGGGTGTACCAGACGGCGTTCTTCCTGCCCGTCGTGCTGTCGATGGCGGTCATCGGCTTCGTCTGGCAGCTCATCTACAACCCCGACACCGGCCTGATCAACAGCCTCATCGGGGCCAACGAACCGGGCAAGTACATCGACTGGATCGGCGACCCGGACCTCAACCTCTGGGCGATCCTCGTCGCCGCGTCCTGGCGGCACACCGGCTACATGATGATCCTGTACCTGGCCGGCCTGAAGGGCGTCGACCCCTCGCTGCGGGAGGCCTCCGCGCTCGACGGGGCCAATGAGTGGCAGACGTTCAAGAACGTCATCTTCCCCACCCTGCGCCCGACCAACACCGTCGTCCTGGTCGTCACCATCATCGAGGCCCTGCGCGCCTTCGACCTGGTCTTCGTCTTCAACAAGGGCGCCCAGGGCACGGAGTTGCTGTCGATCCTGGTCACCAACAACATCATCGGCGAGTCCAGCCGCATCGGATACGGCTCCGCGATCGCGGTGGTCCTGCTGCTGATCTCCCTCGTCGTGATCATCCCCTACCTGGTGGCCACCTTCCGGAAGGAGCGGCGCGCATGAGCACCACCGCCATGACCAAGGCCCGTACGCCCGTCCGCCCCGCCCGGATCCTGCTGCACCTCTTCCTCGTCGGCGCGGCGCTGGCCTGGATCGCGCCGCTGGCCTGGGCGATCTACTCGGCGCTGCGCCCGTACAGCGAGACGAGCGAGAAGGGATACGTGTCCTGGCCGGACACGCTGAGCTTCGACAACTTCACCAACGCGTTCACGCAGTCGGACATGAGCCACTACTTCGTCAACACGATGATCATCGCCGTGCCGGCGGTGCTGTTGACGCTGTTCTTGTCCTCGATGGTCGCGTTCTACGTCAGCCGCTTCGACTTCCGCCTCAACCTCGCGCTGCTGCTGGTCTTCACCGCGGGCAACCTGCTGCCGCAGCAGGTCATCATCACCCCGCTGTACCGGCTGTACCTGCTGATCGACCTGCCGGGCATCACCATGAGCGGCAAGCTCTACGACTCCGCGCTCGGCCTGGTGCTGATCCACGTCGCCTTCCAGTCCGGCTTCTGTGCCTTTGTGCTGAGCAACTACATGCGCACGCTGCCGCACGAGCTGACCGAGGCCGCGCTGGTGGACGGCGCCTCGGTGTGGCGGCAGTACTGGCAGATCGTGCTGCCGCTGTGCAAGCCGGCGATGGCGGCCCTGGCGACGCTGCTGTCCATCTGGATCTACAACGACTTCTTCTGGGCCCTGGTGCTGATCTCGACCGGCGAGAACATGCCGATCACCTCGGCGCTGAACAACCTCTCCGGCGCGTACTTCACCGACCCCAACCTGGTCGCCGCCGGCGCCCTGCTCACCGCGATCCCCACGCTCATCGTGTACTTCGTGCTCCAGCGGCAGTTCGTCAGCGGCCTGACGCTGGGCGCAAACAAGGGCTGACGGCCCCTTTCGTGAAAGAGACACCCGTGCACCACCCCTTCACCCCCGTCGCCGCCGTGCCCGTGGACGTGGCCAACGCCCGCGTCCACGAGGAGGGCTGGCAGTCCTGGAGCCCCAGCGGCGCCTACGCCCTCGGCGACAAGCCGTACCGCCCGACGAACGACAACTGGGCGACGGTCTGCTACCGGCCTGGCGTCACCGTGCCCGACGGCGCCTTCCAGGGCGAGGGGCTGCTGGCCCTGGACCCCGGGGACGGCTCACCGGTCCGGCTGTGGGCGGCTGCCGAGCCGACGCGCGCGGTGCCGTCGATCCGCCTGGCCGTCGACGGCGACACGGCGCGGGTGAGCGCCGACGGCCCGGTGAAGGAGTGGACGGGCCCGGACATCCAGACCGTGCTGGCGGACTGGGCCGCCGCCCTCGGGGGCGAGGCCCCGCGCCCGGCGCCCACCGTCTGGTGCTCCTGGTACGAGTACTTCACCGCCGTCACCGAGGACGACATCCACGAGAACCTCCGTGCGATGGACACCCTCGACCTGCCCATCGACGTCGTCCAGATCGACGACGGCTACCAGAAGGCCCTCGGCGACTGGCTCACGCTCTCCGGCCGCTTCCGCTCCCGCGCGGGCATCGCCGACGCGATCAGGGCGAGGGGCCGCCGCGCCGGCATCTGGACCGCCCCCTTCCTGGTCGACCCGGCGAGCGACCTGGCCGCCGAGCACCCCGAGTGGCTGGTCCGGGACGCGGACGGCGGTTTCACGCACGCCGGCCGCAACTGGGGCCACGACCTGTACGTCCTGGACACCACGCACCCCGGGGCGGCGGCGTATCTGACGGAGGTCTTCCGGACGCTGCGCGCCGAGGGCTACGACTACTTCAAGGTCGACTTCCTGTACGCGGGCGCGCTGGACGGCGTACGGCACGAGCCGGTGGACGCGCTGACGGCGTACCGCTCCGGGGTGCGGCTGATCCGCGAGGCGATCGGCGCGGACGCCTACCTGCTGGGCTGCGGGGCGCCCCTGCTGCCCTCCATCGGCCTGTTCGACGCGATGCGGGTCAGCCCCGACACGGCCCCGCACCGCCGCCCCGAGGCCGACGACTACAGCCAACCCGGCCAGGATCCCGCCGAGTTCACGGGCGTCGGCCGCCAGTGGCAGCACGGCCGGCTCTGGACCAACGACCCCGACTGCCTGATGGCCCGCCCGGCGGTGGAGACGCGTGAGCGCTGGGCCGCGCACGTCGAGGCGACCGGCGGCCTGATGGCCTCCAGCGACCGCCTGCTGTCCCTCGACGAGTGGGGTGTGGCGACCACCCGCCGACTCCTCGGCGGAGCCGCACGATGAAGCGCGAACTGTCCGTCCCCGGCATCGCCTACGGCGGCGACTACAACCCCGAGCAGTGGCCCGAGGAGGTCTGGGCCGAGGACATGCGCCTGATGCGCGAGGCCGGGGTGACCATGGTCAGCGTCGGCATCTTCTCCTGGGCGCTGCTGGAGCCGAGCGAGGGCCGGTACGACTTCACCCTCCTGGACCGGGTCCTCGACCTGCTGCACGCCCACGGCATCGCGGCCGACCTCGCGACCCCGACGGCGGCGCCCCCGGCGTGGTTCTTCAAGGCCCGCCCCGAGGCACTGCCCGTGGACAAGGGCGGCCGGGGGCTGTCGTACGGCAGCCGTCAGACGTTCTGTCCGAGCAGCCCGGCGTACCGTGCGGCGGCCCTGCGGATGGCGGGGGAGATCGCCCGGCGGTACGCGGACCATCCGGCGGTGGCGATGTGGCACGTCCACAACGAGTACGGCTGCCACAACGCCGAGTGCTACTGCGACGAGAGCGCGGCGGCCTTCCGGCGCTGGCTGCGGGCGCGGTACGCGGACGACCTGGCCGCCCTGAACGACGCCTGGGGCACCCGCTTCTGGAGCCAGTGGTACTACGACTGGGACGAGATCCTCCCGCCCCGCCCCACCGGCGCCGTCCCGAACCCCACCCACCAACTGGACTGGCGCCGCTTCTGCAGCGACGAGCTGCTGTCGCTGTACGAGGCGGAGCGCGAGGTCCTGCTGGAGGCGGCCCCGAGCGTCCCCGCCACCACCAACTTCATGGTGATGTACAACTTCGACGCGCTGGACTACTGGCGCTGGGCCCCGAAGCTGGACGTCGTCTCCAACGACCACTATCTGCAGTCGGCCGACCCCGAGTCCGAGATCGACATCGCGCTGAGCGGCGATCTGGTGCGTTCGCTGGCGGGTGGGCCGTGGCTGCTGATGGAGCACTCGACCGGCGCGGTGAACTGGCAGCCGGTGAACCGGGCGAAGGGACCGGGGGAGTTGCGGCGCAACGCCCTCGCCCATGTGGCGCGCGGCGCGGACGGCATCGCGTACTTCCAGTGGCGCGCGGCCAAGGCGGGGGCCGAACAGTGGCACTCGGCAATGCTGCCGCACGCGGGCACGGACAGCCAGATCTGGCGTGACGTGGTCCGACTGGGCGCGGATCTGAAGGCTCTCGCGGAGGTGCGCGGGAGCGTCGGCACGGCCGAGGTCGCCATCGTCTGGGACTGGAACTCCCGCTGGGCGATGGAACTGCCCTCCCAGCCGAGCGGCGAGCTGCGCTTCCAGGACCTGGTCCGCGCCTGGTACGAGCCGCTGTGGCGGTCGGGCGTCGCGGTGGACTTCGTACGGCCGGACGCGGATCTGTCGGGCTACCGGGTGGTGTTGGCTCCCTCGCTCTACCTGGTGGACGACGCGGGCGCGGCGAACCTGGCGTCCTTCGCGTCGGACGGCGGCACCCTGGCGGTGGGCTTCCACAGCGGGGCGGTGGACGAGAACTGCCATGTCCGGCTGGGCGGTTACCCGGGGGCGTTCCGGGAGGCGCTCGGGGTGCGGACGGACGAGCTGTTCCCGCTGCTGCCGGGCGAGTCGGTGGGCCTGAGCGGCGGCGGCACGGGGACGCTGTGGTCGGAGCGGGTGCGCCTGTCCGGCGCCGAGCCGGTCGCGTCGTACACGACCGGGCCGCTGACCGGTGTACCGGCGGTGACGCGTCATGCCCTCGGCACCGGCGCGGCCTGGTACCTGGCCACGCTGCCGGATCCGCGGACGCTGGCCGAGCTGCTGGGCCGTATCCGCAAGGAGGCGGGGGTGGAGCCGGTGCGCAGCACTCCGCGGGGCGTCGAGGCGGTCCTGCGGCGCGGTGCGGAGGCCGACTACCTCTTCCTGATCAACCACAGCGACCGGCCCGCCCATGTCGCGGTCGCCCCGGACGCCACGGAACTGCTGAGCGGCAAGCCCGTACCGGGCTCGGTCAGCGTCGCGGCGGGGGAGACGGCGGTGGTGCGGGAGCCGCGGTAGCACTCGCGTTGATGGGGCGCGCGAATCGGGGTAGTCGGGAGATGTGCCCGAGCTGCCCGATGTCGAGGGTTTCCGGACGGTGCTCCAGTCCTGTGCGCAGGGCAGGGTCGTCCGCCGCGTCGACGTGCGCGACTCGGGCGTACTGCACGCGGTGAGCGCGCGGCGGCTGAGGGAGGCGCTGGAGGGGCGGCGGGTCACCGCGGCCGAGCGGCACGGCAAGTGGCTGCTGGCCCGCACCGGCGGCCCCACCCTGCTGCTGCACTTCGGCATGACGGGCGAACTGCTCTGCGCCCACCCCGACGACGCCCCCGAGCCCCACGACCGCGTCCTGTTCACCTTCGCCCGGGACCGCCAGCTCCGCTACCGCGACCAGCGCAAGCTCCAGGGCCTGTGGCTGGCGTACGACGAATCCGATGTCGTACGACGGCTGGAGGGGCAGGGCCCGGACGCCCTGACGGTGGACCGTGAGCAGTTCGAGGCCGCGCTCCGCACCCACCGGGGCAGCGTGAAGAGCGTACTCATCAACCAGTCCGTGCTCGCCGGCCTCGGCAATCTGCTCGCCGACGAGATCCTCTGGCGCGCGCGACTGCGCCCCGCCTGCCGGGTGAGCGACCTGACCGAGTCCGACCGCCGCGGCCTGCACACCCAGATGCGCCGCACCCTGCGCGCCGCGGTCCCCACCGGCCACGTCCCACCTCGGGACTCCTGGCTGACCGGCCACCGGGACGACCCCGACCCGCACTGCCCACGCTGCCGCGGCCCTCTTCGCCGGTCCCGCGTGTCCGGGCGGACGACGGTGTGGTGCCCGGAGTGCCAGGGCGGGGGCGGCGCGTGAGCGATCGGCGTCGGGGTGCCGTGGGTGCCGCGGGTGCCGAAATTCGGTTGGTTCCGTGCGGGGGCGGGCCTACCGTGACCCGGCATGTCGACTCAGGTGATCGTTCTCAACGGCGGTTCCAGCTCGGGGAAGTCCGGGATCGTACGGTGCCTGCAGGCCGTGCTGCCGGATCCGTGGCTGGCGTTCGGGGTGGACTCGTTCGTCGAGGCGCTGCCCGCGAGGATGCGGTCGTCGGCGGAGGGGATCGTCTTCGAGGCGGACGGCAGGGTGAGCGTCGGGGCGGAGTTCACGGCGCTGGACGCGGCCTGGGTGGCGGGCATCGCGGCGATGGCCCGCGCGGGTGCCCGGGTCATCGTGGACGACGTCTTCCTGGGCGGCGCGGCGTCACAGCGGCGCTGGCAGAAGGCTCTCGACGGACTGCCCGTGCTGTGGGTCGGCGTCAGGTGCGAGCGCGCGGTCGCGGGTCCCGGGGATGGCCGCGCTGCAGGCGGACGTGGTGCACCAGGAGTCCCTGGAGTGCGCCCGGACGATCGCGGCTCATCAACTTTTCACCGAAAAGCACTTGCGCCACTCAGATAACATGATCGATCGAACTGATTAACGATCATCATTCTTACATCTGACAAATCGGCCAAAATAATTGATACCCATAAATTCAGAGCTGTCTTCGCGAATAAGAACCAGAAGACCCAGAGCGCTGTGGATCACGGCGGGTGTGGTGGGCCTCGGATTCCTCGTCGCGCTGGAGATCGCCGCGCGCCGCTACGGCGAGCCCGGGCCGATCACCAACCAGGCGCGAGAGGTGATGTTCCGCCCGAAGTCGGGGTTCCTGCTGTACGCCGGCCTGGCGCTGATGATGGTGGTGCTCACCTGGCGGCAACGGTTCATCGCGCTCGGCGCCGCGATAGGTATCGACGTCGCCGTCTACCTCGTGCGCTCAGCGGCCGGCAAGAAGGTGTTCGACGACGAGGGCCACCAATTCGGCAACGGCGCCCTCTGGGTCGTTCTGGCCTGCGCGGTCATCGCCCTCACCCGCCGCACCGGCCGGGAGCGCGTCCTGCTGCTGAAGGGCGTCGGGCTGGGCCTGCTGCTGGTGGCCGGCCGCAAGACGGGCGATGCCTGGCTGCTGATAACGGCGCGGACCCGCCCGGAGGTTCTCGACCAGTACGTGGCGACCGCCGACCACGCCCTGGGCGACCCGGCGTGGCTGGTAGGCCGACTCGTCGGGGCCACCGGCCCGGTCGGCCTCCACATCCTCGACTACGTCTACGTCCAACTCGCCGTGTTCGCGGCCATCGTCTCGTTCTACCAGCTGCGCCACGTCGCGGCCGAACGCCGCTTCCCGAGCCACCACCTGGTCCGCACCTTCCTGGTGATCGGCCTCCTCGGCCCCGGCATCTACATGATCTTCCCGGTGGTCGGCCCGGTCTTCGCCTACGGCGCCCCGGGCGCCTTCCACTGGGGGACGCCCGACATCTGGCCGCATACGGCGCCACAGCTGACGCCTCCGCGCCCCATGCCCTTCGACGAATGGACCCCACGGAACTGCATGCCCAGCCTGCACACGGCATGGGCCACCGCGATCTTCATCCACTCCCGCAAGGGCCCGCGCCTCCTGCGCTACGCAGGCACGTTCTGGCTGATCGCCACCCTCGCTGCGACCCTGGGCTTCGGCTACCACTACGGCGTCGACCTCGTGGCCGGCGTGGTCTTCACCCTGACGATAGAAACGGCCCTGCGCGCACAGGCCCGTGGCTGGGACCACTCGGCGACCCGACTGGTGGCCTACGGCACCGCGATCTTCGCCGCCCTGCTGGCGTCGTACCGCTACCTGCCCCAGGAGATGGCGCAGCGTCCATGGATAGCCGGCCCGCTGCTGATCCTGGCGATGCTCTCGGTCATCTACGCCTACATACGCACCACGAGACTGTGGGACCCGAAGCCCACGTCCACCGCCCACCCGGAACCCCAAGCCGAACTGGTGTGAGCGCGCCGCCCCGGCAGGTGGGGCGGCGGTGCGGTTGCCCGGGGCTCGAGGGGTGCGCGGTCGGCCGAGCGGGGGCGGGTGGCGATTACTGAGGTCGCGCGCGGACTGCCGGTGATGGGCCGTGGATTGGTTGAGGCGGCCGTGGACTGGTGGGGACGGGCCGTCGATGGGTGGGGGCGGGGCGTGGACTGGTGGGGGCGGGCGGTGGTGGGGTTGGGCCGTGGACTGGTGGGGGCGGGCCGTGGCGGGGTTGGGCCGCTGACTGGTGGGGTGGCCGTGGATTGGCGGAGGTGGGCCGCGGACCGGAGTCGGTCGCCATCCTCGCCGGGCCGCCGATCCCCGCCGGTAGCTCCCTGGTCCCCGGCCGGCGGACGCCGATGGCTCCCTAGCCCACGTTCCCGCCGACGGACGCCGCAGGCTCCCTATTTCCGTCCCCGGCTCCCTGGCCTCGCCGATGGCTCCCTGGCCCCCCGTCCCTGCCGACGGACGCCGCAGGCTCCCTATTCCGGTCCCCGGCTCCCTAGTCCCGGCCGACGGCCCCATGTCCCCGGCCTGAGACGGCGCGCCGATCTCGGCCCACCATCGGACGGTCGATCGTGGGTCAGATGGCCGACCGAGGCCGGATAGCCGACCGAGGCCTGACGGCTGCCCGGGGCCGGATGGCTGACCGAGGCCGGACGGCCGACCGCCCCCGCCGGATCACCGCAGGCGAAGGCGAAGGCGTCGACGTCCGCGTCGGTGCCGCCGGACGCGGGTTCGGTGCTGTCGGGGCCGCGGGCGAGGATGGTCCACATGTTGTCGACGAGTGGGTGGACGCGATGCGCCGAGGCGCGGTCGGCGAGGCCGTGCCGTTGTGTCGCGGAGGGGACGGCACGATGAGCACGCCGCTGTACCAACTGAAGGCCGAGTTCTTCAAGACGCTCGGCCACCCGGCCCGCATCCGGGTCCTGGAACTGCTGAGCGAGCGCGAGCACGCGGTCGCCGAGATGCTGCCCGAGGTGGGCATCGAGCCCGCCCACCTCTCCCAGCAGCTCGCGGTCCTGCGACGGGCCAACCTGGTCACGACCCGCAAGGAGGGCTCGAACGTCTACTACTCACTGACCAGCCCGCACGTGGCCGAGCTCCTGCGAGTCGCCCGCAGCATCCTCTCCGGCGTACTGGCCGGCCAGGCAGAGCTGCTCGCCGACCTGAAGGCCGCGCAGGGGGAGACGGAGACGAAGCCGCCGAAATAACCCGCGCGCATTTCAAGATCAGAAATGCTTTGTTAACTCCCGGAGAACTCTTCTACAACCTTCCGTCCCGTACGTGTGTCTGGTTGGCGCAGGGATGTCTGAGGGTTCGTGTAGAGGAGCTCAGAACGTGACCGTCCGTTCCTTTGCCCGGCGTATGCGACCGCGAGTGGAACGAAAGGCCGCCGAGAGGGTGTGGCAGCTCCGCCCGGTGGCGGTACGCGGCCAGCACCTCTACGGCCGCATCGTGACCCGCTTCAGCGCCACCGAGGCGGCCGCCATCAATCTCAAGAACGTCTTGCCCTGGCGGCGACGTCCGGAGACCACGCCGAGGGACGCGCCTGCGTCGCGTGCTGGATATAGAAGTACGGCTCCATAAAAACATGCCCCTATAGACCCAGGAACGCCGAAGACCCCGGCCGCTCAGCCGTCCGGGGTCCTCGTTTCGCTTGTTCATGAGGCTGAGGAGGATACGAGATTCGAACTCGTGAGGCGTTGCCCCAACATGCTTTTCCAAGTCTTCATCCGGGGGTTCGGTTCGGGTCCAGCAGCGTCCTGAATTGCGGAGGAGCGTTCTCGGCGGTCCCGTCCGGACGTGTACTGGTCCGACAGGAGGGAACAAGCACTGGGCCTTGGCGACGATGAAGGTTGCACCTAACGCGGCGAGGCCACAGCCTCAGCGTCGACCGCGTCCCGGCCCTCCTGAAGACCTCCATGATCGGCAGCCTGTACCACTGTCCTGCCTGCCACCGCCCAAGCCTCATCAGCTCAGCGGACCACGGACCACGGACCATGACCAAGCTCCGAGCCAGGGGATGGGCATCGAGGCGGTGATCGCACACTGATCCGGCGCAACGGAGTGCCCGGCGGGGCCGGGGAACGTCATCGCTTCACGCGGCTGCGCACGGCGAGGATGGCAAGCCCGAGCAGGCCCGGCTCGACGAGGCGGGCAGTCATCTCGACGTACGTTCCGGTAGTGGTCAGGTCCTGTCCGGAGGCCCGGAAGATCACCGAGTTGGCCACCACCCTCACGGACTTCTCAAACCGCGCGGTAGACAGACGCCTTGTGTACGGCCCTTCCGGGTTGACGGGTGCCGGCTTCCTGGTCGTCAGGGTTACTCGGCGGCCGTCGGTGGTCCCCGCACTGACCGGGTCCGGGTCCGCCTGCGGCAGCCCCCACAGCATCATCGCGAGCACGGTGGCCGTCATCGCCAGGACCAACCAGGCCAGAGCACGCGTGGCGCGCAGGCCGTATCCGGAGAGTGCCCAGTACAGCCGCAGCAGCGCCCGCTCACCACGGGACGCCGTGGCGTCGTGGCGGCGCATTTCCATTTCGCCGTAGTAGAAGTCGGCCGCGCCCGGCTCGTTCCGGCCGTCCTCGAGCGCCTTGCGGAGCTGCCGGTAGACCGGCGCGAGCACGGCGGGTTCATGCGTCTCGACGCCCGGTGGCGCGGGTGTCCAGCCGTCGCCGTACCGGGTCGCCCGCCAGTGGTGCTCCTCGGCGAGGGTCCGGCGGCGTATCCAGCGCAGCCCGACGGGTGGTGGCGACAGGACGCAGCGGCCTTCGAGCCGCAACTGGTCCAGGTGGACCGTCTCCACGAAGAGACAGTCGGTCAGGTCGACGTCGGCCAGTACCAAATACGCAGCGTCCACGCCTTTGACCGAGGTGACACGCACCCGGGCATCGGTGAGCCCCGGTTCGGCGATCACCTCGCCCTCCGGCGAGACGAACTGGCGGGGCCGGCAGACGACGGTCACCGGGAACTCCACCACGGCGTCGGTCAGATCCACCTCGGCGTGCCGCAACCGCAGTGCCGCGGTGGACGCCCACCGTGTCCGCTGGAAGCGCACCTTGCGCGCGGCGGCCTCCAACGTCACCGCGGCCTCGAACACGGCATCGGAGAAGTCCACCGTCCCCGGGCACACCAGTGGGCCGATCCGGGCCGTACGCCGGAACACAGCCCGCCGGAAATCCACGCCGGCCTCCAGCCGTGCCCCGGAGAACGACAGGTCACCGCCGATCGTGGCCCCGTCGAATGTGGCCTCTACCGCGAAGAGAGCCTCGGCGAACGGCATGTCCCCGCCGATGTCCGCCCCGTTGAAGCAGGCTCTGCCCTGGTGGACTTGCGTACCGTCGAAGCAGGCCCGGCCGGCGATCCGGACCTTCTCGAAGTTGGCACCGTCCTCGAAGACCGCGCCGTCGAAGGCGGCTTCCCCGTCGATGACCGCGCCGTCGAAGGAGGCGACGCCACACACCCGGACACCCGAGAAGTAGGCATCTCCGCATGTCATGCCCTTGAACATCGCAACGCGGCCGACCTCGCGGACACAGAACCGCAGCGTGCCCTTGATCCCCGCCTCGTAGAACCAGGCATCACGGCCCACTTCGGTGTCATCGAGCCATACATCTCCCGCTACCTGCGCCGCACCGAGGCGGATATCGCCCCCCACCTGCACGTCACGGACGTACACACCCCCGCCGAACACGGCCGACGCGAAGGAGCAGAAGCCGCCGAAGTCGATCCCCTCGAACTCCGCGTCACCGGTGAACCGCACCTCGTCGAACGACGCCTCACCCACCCGCGCCCGCCCGCTCCCCGGATCCCTGAACGGTGCGAGGAGTTCGTCGAGCAGACTCTGGGTGAAGGGTGTGCCCCGGTGGTCGAGGTCGGCGCCGGGGGCCAGCGAGGCCAGATGGGCGGCCCGTTCGGCGCTGTCCAGATGCGCCAGACAGGCCGTGTACGAGCCCACTCTGCGCCCCCGGCAGCGTTCCCCGGCGTCGAGGTGTCCGCACTGCGGCCACGAGGGGGCGTCGGTTACGGTCATCCCAACTCCCCTCTCATAGCGCCATGACCGTCAGGTCCCTCCGGTCATGCCCCTTCGGGCGGTCGACCAACGCCTCGATCACCCAGCGTCCGGGGGTGGCTTCCAGTTCCGCCCGATAGCGGTCGGGCTCGTACCGCCGGAAGACGACGGGTTGTTTGTCGGGACGGCCCGAACGCCACATGAACGTCCGCAGATTGCGCCGTGGCAGGTCGTGCCCCATCAGCTCGATCACGAACGGACGGCCGGCAGCGACCGGGTCCCGGGGGAAGTGCAGGACGATGCCCTCCACACCGGCGAGCGTGCCGCCGGGCGGGCGTCCCGCGCGGATCGCGAGCATCGCATCCCGGAGCGCGGGACCGCTCGCCAGGTCCGCGTTCCGGAACCCGGTCCACAGCATGGGCTCCGTACCGGTCCAGTCCGCGATGGCCGACCGGCGCGGCACCGTCCCGTCGCCGATCCCCGGCAGGCTGTCGGTGATCCGCGACCCGTCGGAGGAGAGCACGAGCGCCTCGGGGCTCGGGAAGTCGACGCTGCCGAGGCAGTGCACGGTGTACGGGAGCGGGCCGACGCGCCGGTGCTCGTCGCACGCCGAGCGGAACTCCTCCCGGAAGGCCGCCGCCTCGCGGACGGCGTCGCCCGGTAGCCCGGGGACCGGGTAGCGATTGTCGGTGATCTGCCGCTCGCGGCTCTTTCCCTCGACCCGCACGGCGGGGTACCCCGGCAGCATCTCGGCGACCGCCGGCAGGGTGAGCGCCCAGTCACGCAGCGCCTCGTTCAGCCGGGCGGCCACGTCAGCGCCGGGGCCCGCGTCGCCGGGGACCGCATGACCGGCCAGCAGCCGGGCGGCTTGGACCAGCCCCTGCTGCGGGGTGCCGAGGGTCACCAGGGTCCGGGCGGTCTCCCGGCCGTCCTCGCACTCCAGATAGTGCCGCCCGATCAGACCGCCCGTCGCATGGCAGACCAGAATGACGCGCGGATCATCGGTCCGGTCCGGGTAGTACGCATCGACCTCCGCACGCCACCGGTCGAGCTCGCACGCCACCCGCGCCTTCAGCTGCCGGGCCACCAGCCGGTGGGACAGGCGCCAGTCGTAACCGAACGGCACGAACTGCGCGTCGAGCGGGTCGCCGAGGGCGGCACGGACATCGGGATAGCCCATGCAGGACAGCAGCCCGGGCACGGAGTCCGGGACCTGCAACAGCGTGTCGGCGTCCAGCCGGAAGGGGCCCTCGGGTGGCGCGTCCCGCAGCCCCGGCGGGAGGGCCACCTCGGTGAGCGCCGCAGCCGCCGAGCCGATCAGCTGCTCACCGCATCGTGCCCAGACGTCCTGGCCGTTCCGGCACAGCCGCGTGCCCAGAAACCCCGGGACGAACACCACCAGATCGTGTTCCATTCACTCTCCCCATGTCCCGGCGCCGAGGAACGTGTGCGGCAGCCGGATCAGATCGCAACGGTCCTCCCCCTGTAACGCCATCACCAGACCCTCCGGGTCCATCGCGGTACGGACCGCGTGCACGTCGTACCCCCGCGTGGGAATCCCCGGCCCGTCCAGCCATTCCCGGGACCAGACGTCCCATGCGCGTGACACCGTCTCGGGCGTACAGAGCAGCAGCACGGGCCGCTCCACGGGACCGGCGAACACCAGGGACGTCACGTCGGGGAAGTCCCCCGGCAGTCGCTCCGGGGGGTGAATGCTCCCGTCGCCGGAGCAGTCCTTCACGTACACGCTGCCGTGGTCCGCCCAGGCCAGCATGGGCATCGAGGCGTCGTCCTCGTCGTCGTACAGCTCTCCGAGGGCGAGGCAGGCGGGGGCGGCCATGAGCAGGACGCGCTGCTCGACGCCGTGCTCACCCTCGGTCCAGACCCGCAGCTGGTCACTCATGTCACCGGCCATCCAGAACGAACCGTCCCGCAGGACCCTCGTGTCGATCCCGCAGAATCCGCGGTCGGTCCGGATCTCGCGCACCGCGATCCCGGCGGACGAGACATCGGCCGGGATCTCGTGGCGTATCAGCCGCCGGCCGTCGGCCACGCTCAGCCGCAGCGTGCCGACGTCCAGGTCGCCGACCAGGCTCAGCGCCCGGGCCGGCTGGCCGGCGTCCCCGCCGAGCGGGATGTCCCGGTGGGCAACGACCGACAGGCTGTCGTCGAGCCGCCACAGCCGTACGATCCGGCCCGCCGCGGCGGCCACCGTCCAGCCGTCCGCCGCCCGCACCGCGGCCACCGCCGTCACCGTGCGCCCCTCGTGGGCGAGTTCCGTAGCCGGAAGGGCGGCCGGATCCCCCTGCTTCGGCCGGGAGATCCGGATCCGGTCGTGCCAGGCGCGGCACAGCAGCGGCGGACCTTCCGGTGCGCCGGCCAGGTCAAGGACCGGGCGCTCGTTGCTCGGCCGCCGCTGGATTCCGTAGCGGGCCTCCAGCGCGGGGACCACGTCGACCACCCGGATGTACGGGCCGTCGGCGACCGCGAGCAGTCCCTGACCGCCCGGTTCGAACGCTATGGCGCCCTCGCGGGGGGCGTTCAGAACGAGCGTGGCCTCGCGTCCGGACCGCCCGACGGACCAGATCCGGACGGCCACTTCCTCGTATCCGGCGAGCAGCGGTTCATCGCCGTACCACCCGAAGGCCAGGCCGCGTGCGTTCGAGGGGTACGTCGCCGCCCGTTCCACGACCGGCATGGGGCCGGCTACGGCCCCGCACCGCCAGACGTACACAGCGGTCCCGTCGGCCACGGCGAGGAGGCCCTCCCGGGGCGAGACCGCGAACGCCGCGGCGGCCATCGCGGGTGCAGCCAGGGTCACACCGAGATCGGTCCGGCAGGCGTGCAGACCGTCGACCCCGTTGCGGGTGCGGCTCACTTCGAACAGCTCCAACCGCTCCGCGCCCGCCGCCAGGACGAACATCCGCGGGCCCAGGGTGAGGGCCGCGAGCTGCCGCACATCGGCCGTACGGACCTCCTTCAGCTGCGTGTCCAGATGCGTGCCGATCTTCCAGGACCACACCCACACCCGGTTCCCGTCCGCCGCCAGGGCCACGCTCTCGCCCTCCACCTCGGCCACCGACAGGGCGCGCACACTGCCGCCCCACCGGTACTCCTGATCGGGTATCCGGGCATCCGCGCGCCAGAAGTACACGGCCTGGTCGTTCCGGGCGACGGTCGCCCAGCGGGCTCCCGAGCCCACCTCACGCATCTCGCTGAGCGGGCGTCCGCGCTCCCCGCCGGTCCGGGGCAGCCGACGGGTCAGCAGCCGGGCGCCCGACTCCGGGTGCAGGACCTGGATCTCCCCCAGTCCGCCGGCGGTCAAGGTGCCCGCGTGGGTCAGCCCCGCCCCGGTCCCGGCGCGCCAGCTCAGCGCCCGCGCGCCGCCCGAAGGCGCCGCGCGCCGCCACTCCGGGGGGTCCGGCGGGACATCGGTCCAGTACTCCTGCCAGGGTAGGAAGCCGTCGGTGCGTCGCAGCGTCCGGTACGTCGCGTCGCGGTGGCTGACGAAGGCGGTGGCGCTGAACAGGGCCTTGCGCTCCAGCAGAACCGACGCCGGCAGCGGGCCGGACGCACGGGGGAACGAGCCCGCGACCCTGCCGTACAACGCGGCGCCGTCACAGTCCCGGGCCAGGCCCGCCGCGAGCGGCAGCATGACATCGGGGTTCGTACGCAGCAGGAAGCCCACGTCCTCGAAGAGCTCCCGCAGGGCGTCCGGCCCCACCTGGGCGGCGTGGGCGCCCTGGTATTCGAGGGCGTACTCGTCGGCGCGGCTCCAGTCGCAGCCGGCGCGTGCGCGCAGCGCGTCGAGCACCCTGCGGTGCGCCTCCCGGGTGGTCAGTCCGGCGTCGGAGAGGAAGAACTCGCCGTAACTCGGATGGGCCAGCTGATGGCGGATCCGTCCGGCCGTCTGCCGCGCGCCGTCCTTCTGGGTGGCGACGATGCCGCCGTCGGCGCTCCGGCACACCTGTCGCAGATCCTCCGGTGTGAGCTCCGGCGAGCCGGCCTCGCGCAGCGCGTTGGCGAGCGTCAGCCAGGCCGCGTCCGGGGTCAGCCCGGGCCCCTGGATCACCGCCAGCACCCGTAGCACCTCGTGGGCACGCTGTGCCCCGGGCTGCTCGCTCAGGTAGCGCGTCTCCTCCGCGAGGCGGGTGCGCAGGTCCATGCCGCCGTCACGCAGCCACGCCAGCAGTTCGGCCTCGGCGGCGACCGTGGTCCGCCGGGCGAGCCCGGTCGCGACCAACCGGGCCACCAGGAACGAGCCGTGACTCTGCGCCGCGACGATCTCGGCCGTCCAGTCGCGGTCCTCCCGCCGCGCGTCACCCCGGTACGGGGAGTGCTCGGTGTCCAGTACGGACAGCACCATGCCGGTGATGCTCGCGCGCGCCTCCTCGTCGTCCCCGAGGACCACGGGCTCGACGCTGAGCTCCAGGGTGTCCAGGAGCGACTCCTCTTCCGCGGGCGCGGTGGTACGCCGGCGGGGCTGCGTCCGGGTACCGACGATCACCCGGACACCGGGCGTGGCCGCCAGGGGGTTCAGGACGTGCCGGGCGATCGCGTAGGCCTGGTCCGGGAGGGCCTCGTCGAGTGCGTCGAAGAGCAGGTTCACCGAACCCGCCCGGCCGACCAGCTCCTCGAAGGCGTCGGGGAACTTCTCCGACGTCACCGGCTCCTCCGGCAGCGGCGGTGCTCCGTCGACGTCCGCCAGCACCTCCCGCAGATGCGCGGCCAGCGAATGGGCGGACTGCCCCCGGCAGCTCAGCGCCGCATGCACGGTCCCCGCCCGGGGCAGCGTCGCGGGGTCGAGGTCCGGACCGAGGGTCTCCCGCCAGCTCGGCAGGGAGGTATGGGCCAGCCGGCCGAGCAGCGCGGTCTTCCCCGTGCCCGCCAGGCCCGTCACCGCGAGCAGCCCCTTCGGGTGGGTGTCCATCCAGCGCACGATCCGGCTCAGCACATCCCGCCGGCCCGCGAAGTGGCGGCTGAGATGGCTGTTTTCCTCGAGCCCGAACTGCTCGGCCTCGATCCACGGCTTCCGCCGAGTCAGCACGGCCGGCGTGTACACCGGCCGGTCGGACTGGCGGTAGTAGGGGTTGTCGAGGAAGTTGTTGGGAAGTGCCTGGACCTCCCGGCAGTCCGGCCGCTGTGCCGGGTCGTCGAGACCGTCGTCCGCCGCCCGCGCGTCCACGGCACGGCAGAGATACGGCAGCGGCAGATACAGCGCGGACGGCTCGAACGGGCGGGCCTGATCGT
This sequence comes from Streptomyces sp. UG1, assembly GCF_049974585.1. NCBI lineage: Bacteria > Bacillati > Actinomycetota > Actinomycetes > Kitasatosporales > Streptomycetaceae > Streptomyces > Streptomyces sp. UG1. The sequence goes on from NZ_JBNGGG010000006.1 coordinate 272,323, forward strand.
CAGCTACGAAGTCCGGCTTCGCCAGCGCCTCCTCCAGCCACGTCACCCAGCGACCCGCCGGCACCTGAGCGTCCGCCCCCGAGGTCCCGATGACGGCGAAGCCCTTCCGCCGGTTCTCCCGCGCCCGGATGACCGCGGGGTCCCGCTCCAGCTCCACGGCGTGCCGCACCGCCTCGCCCAGGGAGTTGTAGCTCTGGGAGGAGCAGGCGTCGATGATCAGCAGGGTGTCCGTCTCGTACTCCGGCCGCAGCAGGAAACCCACCAGCTCGAGCAGGGAGACGGCCCGGGAGGGGTCGAACTCGCCCGACTGCCAGGAGTCGGCGCAGGCGAGGAAATAGCCCTCGTCACCCCGCTGGACGCCGTGCCCCGTCCAGTACAGGATCTTGCGCTGGGCACCAGCGGCCAGGAACTCCCCCAGCCCGGCCCACAGTTGCCGCCGGGTCGCCCCGCCCCGGTCCGCCCGGAGGGGCTCCCCGAACCCCAACTTCTCCCGCGCGGTCTCGGTGAAGCGGTCACGGACCTCATCCAGCTGCGGGCGGCGCAGCCTCTGCCGCTCCTCCGGGTCCGGGTGGAGGTACTCCGGTACGGCGATAGTGCCCACCAGGGAAGAGGATCGCCGCTCGGCTTTCAGTAACGCCAGCCGGTTGTCCGTGTCGCTTCGTACCATGAGATCGACAGCCCCCCCGACAGTGTCCACCTCAGCTTATTTACCAGTGGAGTTGAAGATGCGTGACAGGTTCACCGTGGTTGGCCGGGCAACGGGCTGTCATCTCTTCGAGGGTGACGGGACCCGGGCCATCGACGAGGAGAACGTCCACGTCAAGTACACGCCGAAGCGTGTGCAGTTCCCGGAGGAGATCGCCGCCTGGCGGCGGTCCATCGAGACGGAGGAGGAGCGCAAGGAGGCCAGCGGGCTGCCGCACCGGTGGAACAACGCGCGTTTCGCGGTCGAGCGGGTCGTGGTGACCCGCACGCATCTGGCCGAGGAGCCCGTGGTGTCCCTCACCATGCGGGACGCAGACTACTTCGACTTCCTCACCACCTCGCTCAACCTGGACCGGCGGCAGAAGAACAGCCTCACGCTCCGCGAGCAGTATCTGGAGGGCGGCGACCCGGCCGACGCGCCCTCCTGGATGAACTGCAGCTTCGGCATCAACGTGGCCCTGGAGACCGGCAAGGACGGCAAGATGCTGTTCTCTCGGCGGAGCGCCCAGGTCGCCGGGCCGAACAGCGCGCGGTGGAACTCCTCCGCCAACGAGGGCCTGGCCCAGCAGCACGACCTGCCCCGGGATGGCAGCCCGGTCAGCCTGCACGCGGTGGCGCGCCGCGCCCTCTTCGAGGAACTCGCCGTGCACGACGGGGACCAGACCAGGGTGGAGTTGCTCGGGTTCGGGCTGGACCTGGTCAACCACCAGTGGGCGGCGTTCTTCCGCGCGGTGGTGCCCGAGCTCGACGAGCCGGCGCTGCGTCTTCGCTGGACGCGAGGTGTCATCGACAAATGGGAGCACGACCGGTTCGAGTTCGTGGACGCGGACCCGGAGTCGGTGCTCGGCTTCATCGCGGACGAGCCGGAGGAGCGGTGGACACCCTGCGCGCCGGCCCTCTTCTATCTCGCCCTGGTACGCGGTGCCGTGGAGCGCGCCGACGGTGACCCGGCCGGCCGGTTCGCCGTGGAACAGGCCGAGCAGAAGGTAATGTCGGACCGCGGCCTGTGAGCCGGGAGGCCGGGGCGAGGCGTCTGAGGGGGTTTCCCGCCCAGATCTCCGCCCGGGGAACACGACCGAGGACGAGCGGCCCCATGCCGACGACGGACCACGGCCCCACTGAGGCGTACTCCCTGACCTTCGTCCCCGGACCGACGTACGCGTCCTCCGCCACCACAGCATGCCGCCCGAGGAACACCTTGGCCGCGACGGTGCCGTATTCGCGGATCAGGACATCGGCTGCCCCCATGGTGTGCGGCCGCACGATCACATGATCGCCGATCGTCACGCCCGGCAGCGCACACACCATCGGCATCAGAATCGTGCTGCTGTGCTGCTGGGCAGGGCGTCTGCTGGGTTCCCTTCAGAAGAACCGGGCTCCTTCACCGCAGGTTTCCGGTCACGGGTCCACAGACGTCACCAGGTCTTCGCACCCCTCGGCTGGCACGCCCACGTCCGAGAAGATGTCCGACGCCTGCTGCCTCATGATTCCAGCGGCAGCGCCGTCAGTCTTCTGGAGGGTGCGGCTGAGGGCCACGAGGGTGCGGGCTTCGCCGAGGCGGTGGCCGGTCCGGCGATGGATGGCCAGGGCCTCCTCGCCGAGTACGACGGCCGTGGCGTACGCCGCTTCGGACTCCGCCAGCTCACACATGGCTGTCAGAGCCTGGCCCTCCACCACGCCGAATGAATGATCGCGTGCAAGGCTCAGCGCCTGCTCGGCATGGCGGCGGGCCTCGTCGGGCTGGCCCAATCGCATGTGTGTGAGGGAGAGCCCCAGGATGCTGTCCGCTTCGGTGCGCAGGTGTCTCGCCTCTCGAGCCAGGGCGAGGGCCTGGCTGCCGGCCTGGATCGATTGGTCGGATGGCGTCCCTTGACGTGGTGTAGCCGATCAAGGTGAGGGGGTGCGCCGGGGGCGTATGCCGATGGGTTTTCGCTC